>JBBSBT010000373.1:0-3957 GCA_038250985.1 Bacteroidales bacterium | reverse complement strand
ATATAAAATATCACTTATATTTATTTTCTCTAGTCGGTTTTCAGTCTTTACAAATATAGATTCCGGTTGTACAGTTGATAACGATTTGATTAGGTTTTCCTGAGCCTTGCTTACCGCTTTTAAAAACCGGTCAAATGTAAAAGGTTTCAGCAGGTAATCGGTTACATTGAGTTCATACCCTTTTAACGCATATTTCTGATAAGCGGTTGTAATAATAACCTGGCTATCAATTTTTGAACTTTCCAGCAATTCAATACCCGATAATTCATCCATATTAATATCCAGAAAAAGCAAATCGACTTTATTCGCTTTCAGATAGAAGAGGCCATTGATAGAATTGTCGAACGTACCCATTAAATTCAGAAAGGGTATTTTATTGACAAAGTCCGCGGTTCTCTTCAAAGCCAGGGGCTCATCTTCTATTATGATGCAGGAATATTTATCCATTTTGAATTGTTAGATTTACAGTATAAAGATTGCAGTGATTGCTTACTTCTAATGTATGTTTTTCCGGATAAATGAGATTCAACCGTCGTTGAATAAGCTCATTGCCTAAGCCATTGCTTTCCTGTTTGAATTTCCGGTGTGAATCGTACCTGTTTTCACATTTAAACAGGATGGACTCTTTTTGAATCAATATCTGAACATTAATGGCGTTGTCTGTTTTCTTATTGGTAGTATGCTTAAAGGCATTTTCAATAAATTGAATAAAAACCATTGGCGCTATTGTTTTATTACCGGGAGTGCCTGTTATCTGAAAATTTACATACGTTGGATTTGAGGTTCTTATTTTTTGTAATTCTATGTATTTATCTATGTATTCAATCTCTTTTTCAAGCAAAATTGTGTCGGTTTTAGTTTCGTACAACATAAAACGCAAAATGTCGGATAGCTTATTTAAATAATTGGAAGCAACTGTAGCATCGTCTAATAGTAACACATCGATATTATTCAGCGTATTGAATAAAAAATGAGGATCCAACTGCGCTTTTACCAATGCCATTTCCGTTTCATGATTTTTTTGCTGCAATTCTTCTTTCAGTTTTATTTCATCCACCCACGTTATAAAGCCTTTAAGCACCAGTGCTAATATGCCTGATATTAAGGAAATAATGCTCATCGCCCCTAAAACTATAATAACAGTAGATCTGCCGTTTTTGCCCCCCTTATCCATGTCGTGAAGCTGACCCGATTCTATCAAATAGCGCATCAGGATATATACAATTATAGAAGCTCCAACTGAAATCAGGATGCCGGAAATAATGGAAAAGAAATACTTCTTTTGCTGCAGGTATTTGGGGAATACCAGAAAATAACATCCATAAAATGTAATGAACGAAGGCAAAAATGCAAAGAGGAAAAGTGATTCAAAAGCGTTCTCAACACGTGCTGTCTGATCAATTGAATGGCTGCTGCTCCTGTAGAAAACAGCCAACATGATTCCTATTAACACGAGGTAGCACACCCAAAAAGAAATATGTAACAAAACAACAATGGACTTCTTCATAATTTCAGATTTGTTGTTTTATAGGAATCAAATTTGATGATTCCGGAATACAGGAAGAGGATAGTTATCTATAAGGTAGAGCAAGACCTTAAATTGCTGTAGTTGCTGCAAGTAAATATTACACTTGCAATTATCGCAGTCTTTCTGTTTGAGCCAATTTTTGTTATTATTCTCAATCAGCTAAACTGATTGGGAAACAAACAGTTATTTGCCGTTTAAGTTCATTATCGGTGTGAATAGTGACCTATGGATGTTATTGCTTTGCGAATAATGATTATTGCAGTTTTATTTCCTGTTTTTTTCTGCCATTGGATTTCAGGTATTTGTTTGACTGTTTATAGTAGCTTTAATTTTGTATTAGCTTGTTAGTGAGGGAAGTCGGACAATGTTTTCTATATTCTCGTTATCTTTTTTGTTTTAATCTCCAAAGTAAAAAATCAATTTCATATAGCCGTCAGGAATAATCATTTACCGCTTATGATAACATGAATTAAATAAACGATTTATATCACAAAAAAATTTTAATTTCATGTTGTTTATAAGTTTTAGGTATTAGGTCAAATACATGATTAGTTCAGTCAATGTATATGTATTTTGACAGGGATAAAACACATTATAAAATAGACACATGGCTGAGTTTGCTTTTTCCCTGGTGCAACTTAGTGTTTTATTTTTTCTTCAAATATTGATACTGAAAATGCAACAATAGATAAATCCAAGAATGTCTGTATGGAGACAAATTAAAATATGCAATTTATAACGATCTGTAATTAGCATAATTACAGATCGTTTTTATTTTCTGACAATACCTGTCCATTTATTTTTTATCCCGATTTTTGGTATTCAAAGGTTTCTATGAAACACACTTAAGGTTACAGGAGAGAGATTTGCGTATGCCTTTTTGCTCTATTTAGAAATATGGATTACTTGAGCGTTGCTTAAAATTCAAGCACTACAGAATATCAATTTAGCTACATTAGTGTTTTGATTTATTAATATTTTACAAATAATTGGTGAAATATCAATTTCGTGCCAACACTGTTGCTTTTCTTGCTACATTTGAGATGCTGAAATGAATCTTATATCAGTTAGCTTGAAAGGGTACTATATACAAAGATTTTTAATAAAAAGCAGAATACATCTCCTGATAGTCATTGGATTTTAAAAATAAAAAAGACCTAACTTGCCACATCTTCCATTAATCTTTGGGTTGTAAAAAGCGGGTGACTACATCGTGAAATAATATTTTTATGGCTAAAGCAAAAAAATTCGGAGCGTTTGGCGGGGTTTTTACTCCATCTATCCTTACGTTAGTTGGCGTTATTATGTACCTCAGGTTGCCATGGATTGTAGGCCAGGCAGGTCTTTTGGCTACACTGGGAATTATACTGGTCGCGCATATTATTTCAGGCAGCACGGGGCTCAGCGTGTCGTCCATTGCCACCGACAAAAAAGTGGATGCCGGCGGAACTTATTATATCATTTCCCGCAGTCTCGGTCTTCCCATCGGTGGAACACTTGGCTTGGCGCTTTTTGTCGGCTTGTCATTCAGTGTGAGTTTGTACCTCATTGGTTTTGCCGAAGTTTTCCTCGATTATTTTGGTTTTGAAGTAACACTCACAACGATACGTATTGCCGGATCCGTTATTTTGTTGCTGGTCACAATACTAACTTTTATCAGCACATCCCTGGCCATCAAAACGCAATATATCATTTTCACAATCATGGCCCTTTCGGTGTTATCTGTATTTTTGGGTAAGCATGAATTTGCACCTGTCGCGTCACAACTTTACTCAACTCCCACCGCCCTTCCCTGGATTACCTTGTTTGCCATTTTCTTTCCGGCTGTAACTGGTTTCGAAGCTGGGGTGGCGATGTCGGGCGACCTGCAGGATGCCAGGAAGGACATACCGATAGGGACAATTTCGGCAATACTGGTGGCCTTGATTGTTTATGTCAGTCTTACTGTTTTTTTATCATACACCGTAAATAGTGATTTGCTGGTGAATGATACAAATGTACTTGTAAAGATAGCGTGGATTCCGCAACTGGTTGTTGCCGGCATTCTCGGGGCAACTCTTTCGTCGGCACTCGGCAGTATTATGGGTGCTCCGCGCATCATGCAGGCAGTGGCCAAGGACCGCATTGCCCCGGCTATACTCAGCAAAGGTTATGGTCCTTCGAATGAACCCCGTAATGCGCTCATGCTCACTTTTATAATTGCTGAAGCTGGCATCCTGATAGGCGAACTGAATGTTATAGCAAGGATTGTTACTATCTTTTTTATTATCACTTATGGATTTCTGAACATCACTTATGCTGCCGAGAGCTGGGCCAGCAGCGATTTCAGACCGTCCTTTAAAATCCCGCGTTTCGTTAGTATAATCGGAGCCCTGGCCTGTATCATTGTAATGATAGAATTGGATATACTGGCATTGGCAGTAGCTTCT
>JBBSBT010000372.1:0-3962 GCA_038250985.1 Bacteroidales bacterium | reverse complement strand
GTAAATCCTTCGCTTACCATTACAGCTATTTCGGAAAGAGGAATGAGCAGGATACCTGCAAAACTGAAGACTGAGGTGATATGATAATTTTCGAAGGATGAGATTTGTTCCAGGTTACGGGCGCTGAGCGGAGTCGAAGCGCCAAGTCTCAAAAGTCCAAGTTCCAAATCCCAAAAAGAACAAAGAAATCTCAAATAACCTTGAATGCGTATCATTGAATTTTGAACTCGAAACATTGAACAATCGAAGTAAAAACAGCTGGCCTCCGGCACCAGGCACCAAGCACCAAGCACTAAGCACTACGCACCAAGCACTATGCACTAAACACCAGGCACCAAGCACCAAGCACTAAGCACTACGCACTACGCACCAAGTACTAAGCACTACGCCCCAAGCACTATGCACTAAACACTACGCACCAAGCACTAACCCCCAAATTTCCAATGGAAATCCAGTCAATAGTTGAGAACCAGAAAGCCTTTTATAAAAGTCATAAAACCAAAGACCTTTCCTTCCGGAAAGACTGTTTAAAACGTCTTCGTACAGAACTGCAAAAACGCGAAAAAGATATCGTCAAAGCCATGTACGACGATTTCCGCAAACCCGAATTCGAAACGGTAATGACCGAAACCGGTATCGTATTGAACGAACTGAACCTGGCCATCCGGAAACTGAATGCCTGGGCAAAATCGAGGTATGTAAGACCTGTGCTGGTGAATTTCCCGTCAACAAACCGTATTTACAGGCAGCCTTATGGAACTGTACTGATCATGGCACCCTGGAACTATCCTTTTCAGCTTGTTTTTTCACCTTTGGTTGGAGCGGTTGCAGCCGGGAATACAGTGGTGATAAAGCCTTCGGAGCATTCGGCACACACCAGCCGTATCGTTTCCGAAATTATAGCGGCTGTTTTCGATCCTGCTCATGTTACAGTTGTGGAAGGTGAAGTCGCCGTTGCTGCCAGGCTGCTGCGCGAACGATGGGATTATATCTTTTTCACAGGCAGCATTACCGTAGGCAAAATTGTGGCCAAAGCTGCTGCCGAAAATCTTACACCCGCGACCCTGGAGCTGGGTGGGAAAAATCCATGCATTGTAGATGAAACGGCCAATATCAGGCTGGCGGCAAAACGCGTAGTGTGGGGAAAATTTATCAATTGCGGACAAACATGCATCGCTCCCGATTACGTGCTGGTCCACGAAAGTGTGAAAAACGATTTTATTGAATACTGTAAAAAAGAAATCATAAACACCTATGGCGAAAATGCACAGGATTCGCCTGATTACAGCAGGATTATCAACCTGCACAATTTTGAAATACTGCAAAAGAGTATCCCTCAGGATAAAGTCAGTATGGGTGGTGATTCAGATATAAATGATCTTTATATTTCTCCTACATTGCTTGATAACCCTGGTCTGGACAGCGAAATTATGAAACAGGAAATATTCGGACCCATTCTTCCAATCCTGACTTATAAAAATGAAAAGGAAATATGCAGGATAATTGCTTCTTACGAGAAGCCGCTGGCATTTTATATTTTTTCAAATCATCTCCATTTTATCCGGCTGCTTATCCGGAATCTTTCATTCGGGGGCGGCACCATTAACGATACGCTGGTGCATTTTGCCAATCACCGTCTGCCTTTCGGTGGCGTGGGATTCAGCGGGCTTGGCGCTTATCATGGCAAACATTCATTCGACACTTTTACCTTCGAAAAAGGAATAACCACGCGTTATAACTGGCTCGATTTGCCTGTGAGGTATGCACCGTATCGCGATAAAATGAAAGCATTGAAGTTTTTTATGAAGTGGTTTTCGTAACTGTATGTGGTGAATTGAGTAAAAAGAATAGAATTAAGAACGTTGAGGATCAAATTTTGGAATTAGTCACAATTTGCACACTTTGGATAAGCATTTTAAACAATTTATATATCAGGTTTATCTTCAAAATTTTAGGTTTTTAATGTAACCGATACGTAAGTGAAATACTGTTAACCGCTTTTATAGGATTATAAAAGCTCATATCCGGAGCTAAATTCCTGCTGCTGGCAATGCGAAAACCCACTTTGCTGAATTCGATTCCTAAAAATGGTTCTAAAAAGAACAGTCCATTATCATATATAGATTCTGTGTTAAAATTATTCTTTCTGGTTATAAAAGAGTAACCAACAATAAAGTTTGCGCCAAAATTAACATTTGCAGGTAACCCGAATGCAGTAATCTGATGCTTGCCGGCAATTGGGAATAACATCTTAAAGAAACTGCTTCTATTAACCGGGCTATCTCCGGTAACCTGAACATCTACATTTCTGAATGATTGCTCATATCCAAGTTTAAACCCGGTTACCAATGATGTTTTACTGTTGATACTTCTCACTTTTTCGCGAACTGAAAGGCCAAGTTTAAACCCTTGAAAATCATCACCTTTAATAAAATAATACGATCCAAATAAAGAAAGCATGTCAGGGCTAGGAATACTTAGAGTATATCCCGCTTCAACCTGCGAAAACCATTTTGCCTTCTTTTTGTGCTTTTGTGAAGAAACAGTATTTGTCGTAAAAAGAGCCTGCTTTGAAATATCACTAATTCCCCGCCGCGAAACACTAATTTCAATCATCTGGACTGAATCAGCCATTTTTATCGTGGTTTGTTTGCCAAATGCAGGAACCGGAATAACCGTACACTGATTATCGTATGTAACAACTATCGAATCTGATTTTTGGGCTAATGTTATTGTAGTAATCCCAATCAAAATTCCAAGTATTAAACTGATTGCTTTCATTTATTTGTTCATTTAAGTTACAATAAATCAATAATTTACTTTTCGACTAATCGCACGCTTAAAAAATACGATACGTAAGTGCCATACTAATATTGCCGCCAAGGTCGCTATGAAAAATATAGTAGTGGCTATTGGGCAATGCTAGATCTGCAGAAAACAGTATTCCTATTTTCCCAATCTCCATACCTAAATAGGGCTGCAGCAGACTTGCAGATAAAACACTACCGTTTGATTGAACTCTTCCGTAAGTTTGTTGATTGTTCAGTTTAGTGGAAGTTAACAAAATGCCAAAGCTATTTCCAACGTTTATTCGTGCAGGTAATTTTCCTGTATTAAAATGATAGCTATATCCAAATTGATATAGAAACTGAAAACTATTTATCCTGAATTTATAATTATCATCGAAAGATCTTAGCACATTTCCAATGGAATCGGTCACATTACCATAAGAATGTGCCTGCATATTGGATTGTGAAAACCCTAATTTAAATGCTGATATAATTGAGGATTTATTAGTTAAGTAATATTCACTCTCCAGAACAGAAAGCCTGATTTGGTAGCCTTTTCTATCACTCCTCGAATTGGTGTCTGCAAATGTCATGGGTGGAGCTCCATTCGTTGAGCTAGAAGTCCATTCTCCATGAGAAGATGTAAATTTTTTAATATACCCAGCTTCAACTTCCGAAAACCATTTTGACGATTTTTTAGGATTGCCTGAAGCCAAATCATTAGGTTGCGGCTGCAGAAATGGTGATGGTTCCCCCGGTTTTCGCAGCCACACCCCAATCTCGACTACCTTATTCGAATCCGCGTAGCTTGTCGATGTTTGACTACCAAATGCAGGTAACGGAATTATCGTCTTCTGGTTTTGGTATATTACAATCACTGAATCAGCGTTTTGTGCGATTGCTGTGATAGATGTAACTCCAAAGATTAGTATAAGAAGTTTACTGATTAGTTTCATTTGCTCAATAGTTTAAGTTTATACATAAATAGCTGTTCTCATCTCCAATGATATATATTTTATCAGGTTCACCATTCGGTTTCCGACTTAGCAACAATTTTGTATTAGTGAATACTTTTTTGATTTGCACCTTTGGATTTTGTGCCATATCATTGTTATTTTGAGTGTTAGCAACAATATCCGACGTTTCAATTGTAATGGTGTATCTTGGTTTTTT
>JBBSBT010000371.1:0-4013 GCA_038250985.1 Bacteroidales bacterium | reverse complement strand
CACAAAAATTTTAAATGCATCCATAAAGTGTCCTTTTGATAGGTTAATTTCCTAAATACGGAAAAGTAACAAAGTAAGTTAAAAAAATAGTACAATTCCCGAAACGGGACTTGATTTTTCATTTCAGGAAATACACCTCCCGCTTTTCCCTTTAAAGCTTTTGGTTTTAATACCGGGAAGCCATTGATCCTGCTCTTCCATTTACTTAAAATTTTTTTTTACTAATTGGTGTTTATGCGGAAAATGAAACTTAAATATCTGTTTATATGTACTTTGAAAATTTATCTAGATATAAATATTTTCATTTCGTTTGCTTCATACAGTCAGGCTTAATGGATTATTCCTGATAAAAATCAAGATTCAGTTGCCTTCTTTTGCAGGAAGGCTTAACCGTTCAGAAAACAATATCTTTACCAATACCTTATAATACAAATTCTGTGACAAAGTGAATATACAAAATTAAAATCTGCTTATTGTACAATCTTCATCAGGATTTCCTCAACTTCCTTAAAATTCTGCCTCGTAAGTATTTCCATCCTGACTTTTTTAAAACCAGGCAGTCCTCTAAAATACCCGGCATAATGTTTTCGCATTTCAATAATCCCCTTATGCTCGCCTTTTTTCTGAATTGCCAGCCTGAGATGTTCCAGGGCTACTGTAATGCGCTCCTCTAACAAAGGCGGTTCCTTTGTTATCCCGGATTGTAAATACTCTTTCACAGCATTAAAAATCCAGGGGTTCCCAATAGCAGCCCTGCCAATCATTATGGCATCAATCCCGTAACGATTGAACATTTCGGCAGCTTTAAGGGCGCTGTTTATATCGCCGTTGCCTATTACCGGGATCTGCATCCTGGGATTATTCTTTACTTCGCCGATCAGTGTCCAATCAGCCTCCCCTGAATACATTTGCGCCCGCGTACGTCCATGAATGGTGATTGCCTTTATTCCGGTATCCTGAAGCCTTTCGGCCAACTCCACAATGATTTTGCTTTTATCGTCCCACCCAAGCCTGGTTTTCACCGTTACCGGTAATTTCACTGCATTTACCACCTCGCGGGTTATGGCAATCATAAGCGGAATATCGTTCAGCAAACCGGCTCCGGCACCTTTCATTGCCACTTTTCGCACCGGGCAGCCAAAGTTTATATCAATCAGTTCGGGCTTTTGCTCTTCGGCCAGTAAGGCCGCGTTTTTCATGGCTTCCACATTATTGCCGAAAATCTGTATACCCAGAGGTCGTTCAGATTCGTCAAACGACATCTTCATACTGCTTTTAAGGGCCGACCGCACCAAAGCCTCGGACGAAACAAATTCAGTATACACCAAATCGGCACCATGGCTGCGGCATATTGTACGAAATGCTGAATCTGTAATATCTTCGAGCGGGGCAAGTAGAACCGGGAACTTTCCCAGGTCGGTTTTTCCAATAATCATCCGGGTGTGTATTCGTGCTGCAAAAATAGCAACATTAACGCTGTTTGCCGTTAAATCTTATTGATTACTTTTGCTTCAAACAACAATGTATGCTCAGAGGCACTTTTTCTCATCTAAATAATTCCAGTAAGCTTATTGTGCTGATAACACTTGTATTCAGTTTCCTATTGCTCTCCTCCATACTTGGTATTGTGGCCTTAGTGCCTTTTTATGGCTCCGGGGTACTCAAAATGATTTCATCGCCCGATTATAGCAATGAATCCATTGTAAATGCCCTGAAAGTATTACAGGTCGTTAATATGATAGGTGGTTTGTTGCTTCCTGCCGTGATTTTCATGTGGCTTTGCACTCCGGAACCGGGGAAATATGCCCGGCTGAACATTTCAAATCCTGCTTTATCTGTATTCCTGGCTTTCCTCCTGATATTGGTTGCCCAACCGGTAATTGGCTGGACAAACGAACTGAACAGCTACCTTTCATTGCCTGACTGGCTTTCGTTCCTCGAAAACTGGATGAAAAACACGGAACGCCAGGGGGATCTGATCACAGAAGCCTTTCTTTCAACCACAACAACGAGTGGGTTGTTTGTAAATATTTTTATGATCGCTATTTTGCCGGCGTTTGCTGAAGAGATCCTCTTCCGGGGAGCGATCGCAGGCCTTTTAAAAGACTGGACCAAAAATGTACATGTAGCGGTATTCGTGTCCTCCTTTATTTTTGCAGCTATCCATTTACAGTTTTATGGTTTCCTCCCCCGTTTCCTGTTGGGAACAGCCCTGGGATACCTTTTTTTCTGGAGCGGAAGTTTATGGCTGCCTATTGCGGCTCATTTTGCTAACAACTTTCTGTCGGTACTGGTTGAGTTCCTGTTCCGCAAAAGCATCATACATACCAATGCAGAGAACTTCGGGGTGGATAATGCAGCCTGGTTAACAGCATTCAGTATGCTGGCTGTGACCGGAATATTATATTCTATTTATAAACTTACAAGTAGCCGAAGCGAAAATGACGGCACTGCTCTTCCGTAAACGGATGTTTTTTTAACTGCTATCTGCATGTCATTAAGAGCTATTTTTTTTTAATATTAATGGTTGTGTATTAGAAGATTGTCGGTTATTAATTAATAAGTGCATAGTGCTCTGTGCTTAGTGCATAGGAATGTCTACATAATAAAATTAATTTGAAAAACATACTGAATGCCAAGTCCAGATTGCAAACCACCGTGCACTATGCACCATGCACCATTTTCTTTGCGCCGCTATTTTGTAATTTCTGACCTACATTGTTATAAAACAGAACCATATTAATTAATTTTTACCATTTAAATATTAAATATGATTCCGGGAGAAAACCTGATACTTTGAAATTGCAATACAATGACGGCAGTTTTGAAAGGGGCAAAAATATACCTTTGCAGATGTTTGCCAGCTCATCTGCCGCATCCAGATCATAACATTTCAGGGATTTAATCGTTAATCAAAAAATAAAGTCATTGGCAATTTTGAAACGCAAGATAAAGAGACCAAGCCTGGCAGATTTGATTTTTAACGACCGCAATAAGAATTACGGGGCATTTTCAATTCTCAAAAATTCGGTTCGCCGGCTCAGGATCAGTTTCTTTTCAGCAACAGGGATCTTTCTTCTGCTCATACTCGTTATCGGTGGCGGGATATGGTTGCCCTGGTTTAATTATTCCTCTTCCGATTATGTGTATAGTGTTGTAAATGTTAAATACGACCCGTCGCTTATCACAATCCTGAGCGAACCCCAAAACGTTACTCCAAAGGAAGAAAAAAAGAAGGTGTTTACAGAACCGAAGATTGTTGATGAGGAAAATGAAGCTGTTGCGGTTGAAAAACTAAAGCCTGCAGAAGAAATTCCGGTTGCGGATACATCCGCCGGGGAAGTATTAAAGGATAACATGAATGCTACCGCCTCTGAAAATGAAGATAATAAACTGCATCTTAAAACATCCAAAGCTGATTCGGTTGTATTTGTAGAGCAGCTTCCACAATTCCCGGGCGGCCCTGCTGCACTTAAATATTTTATCAGCAATAACCTGAAATATCCTGTTGATGCCATAATCCGCAAGGTTCAGGGCACGGTGATACTAAGCTTTATAGTTGAAAAAGATGGCAGCATCAGGCGTATCATAATTACCAAGGCCGTTGATCCTGTAGTCGACTTTGAAGCCGTAAGGGTCATTTCTTCCATGCCCCTCTGGCTGCCAGCAAAGATGAAAGGGAAACCCGTAGCGACCATGATAGTGATTCCTATTAATTTCTCTCTTCGGCCTTAATCCTGAAAAGCATTCGAAAACGATTATCTGACGATGCTTCGCATCTGTCATTTTTATTTCACCAGACCGTTTCATGCGAGCATGTAAGGTTTGATGAAAAGTGGGATTACCTTCGGTGATCCCAAAGAAGGGGGCTTAAACCAGATTATTTGAAGATGCTTCGCATCTGTCATTTTTATTTCACCAGACCGTTTCATGCGAGCATGAACGGTCTTTTAAAATAAAAATGCCCCGCTTTCAGCGGGGCAAATAATCCGTATTGCGGAGAGGATGGGATT
>JBBSBT010000370.1:0-4021 GCA_038250985.1 Bacteroidales bacterium | reverse complement strand
TTCGGATAAGATCAATTGCTTTGTCGGCAACAATGGCGCCGGCAAAACCAATTTGCTCGATGCAATCTATTATCTTTCGTTTACCAAAAGTTATTTTAATTCGGTTGATCAGCAGAACATCCGCCATGGTGAGGCATTTTTCGCCATACATGGCACTTTCAAGCGCAATGGCGGGCTTCCGAATCAGGTAAGTTGCATCCAAAAGGCGGGGATAAAAAAACAGTTCCGGATCAACCAGAAGGATTATGATAAGATTTCCGATCATATCGGCCAGTTCCCTTGTGTGATGGTTTCGCCATACGACCGTGACCTGATAAACGAAGGAAGCGATATCAGGAGAAAATTTATTGATGCGGTTATCTCTCAATTCGATAAGGCATACCTGGATAGCCTTATCCGCTACAACCGCCTGCTGGAACAACGCAACGGACTGCTGAAACAATTTGCCGAGCGAAGGAATACCGACAGGGAACTTTTATTATTGCTTGACGAACAAATGATGGCTCCGGCAACTAACATCAGCGATAAGCGTAAGTTATTCCTCGAAGGTTTCGGGCCGATTTTCAGGCATTATTTTGAGTTTATCAGCGGTGGTAAAGAAGATGTCAGCATTGAATACGAATCACAGCTTACTACCGGTTCGTACCTTGATATTGTAAATGAGGCTTTTATAAAAGATCAGTCGCTACGGTATTCATCGGCCGGTATTCATAAGGATGATTTTGTTTTTAAACTCGAAGGGTATCCGGTGAAAAAATTTGGTTCGCAGGGACAACAAAAATCTTTTGCCGTTGCCCTGAAACTGGCTCAGTTTGATTTCACGCGCGACCTGATCGGGTTTAAACCCATACTGCTTTTCGATGATATTTTTGACAAGCTGGATCCGGGACGCGTCCAGCAAATCATACAACTGGTTGATAATGATAGTTTTGGGCAGGTGTTTATTACCGATACGGAGCCGGAGCGTATCCGACTCACCTTCGAAAAAGTGGCCATCAATCATCGCGTGTTCGAAATTGACGGAGGATCGGTTGATTTTAAATATTAACGCTGCTTAAGTTGCAAAATCTGTGAACGATTATTTGTTATTTGAATGTTTTGCCACAGATTACACAGATTTTCGCAGATAACTTTTTAACTATGAAATAAGTTGAAATCTGAGAATGGGCTTTTAAGTTAGCCACTAAGTTGATTTGCGACAATTAAAAGATCAATTTTAGCATAACAAATAAATCGGTGTAATCTGCGTAATCTTTGGCAATATATATTAGTTAGATCTAACTGAAATTCAGAAATTGAACCATGAAAAAAACAAACGAAATACTGTTAAAAGATGCCATATCGGCTTTCCTGAAGGATAATCACCTGGAATCGAAACTAAATGAGACAAGGGTTATTGGCGCCTGGGAGGAAGTTGTCGGAAAACTGATTGCCAGGCATACCAACCAGATGCAGATAAAAGACCGGGTTCTTTATGTGAAAGTTGATTCTGCAGCTTTACGCGAGGAGCTCTCGTTTCAGCGGAGCAAACTGGTGAAAAAACTGAATTCAGCAGCAGGAATTGAAGCGATTGATGATATTAAATTTGGGTAAACATTTGATTATCTGTGTTTTATTGATCAGAGAAAGAAAAGTTTCATGATTTCATGGTTCATGAGTTAAAAAATTCTGAGGTTCTGCCATTTCATCTTATTCTAACTTACCCCTTACAACATACTCCTTACAACTTACCCCTTACAACTTACTCCTTACAACTTACCTTTTACAACTTACCCCTTACAACTTACTCCTTACTCCTTACAACTTACCCCTTACCCCTTACAACTTACTCCTTACAACTTATCCCTTACTATTTATTCGTGAAAATTCGTTTACCAAAATTATTTGATATTCACCGTCAGCATTTTCTTATCCGCTATAAAAGCCTCCAGCTTATCTCCGACAGCAACCGGCCCAACCCCGGCCGGAGTTCCCGTAAAAATATAATCACCCGTTTTCAGTGTCATAAATTGTGAAACATAGGCGATAAGGGCGGGATATGAAAAGATCATATCTTTCGTATTTCCCGACTGAACGGTTTCGCCATTTTTATTCAGGCTGAATTTAATCTGCTGTATATCTTCAAATTCGGCAACCGGTATAAAACTGCTTACGGGAGCGGAGAAGTCGAAAGCCTTGGCTTTTTCCCATGGCAATCCTTTTTCTTTGGCCTTTTGCTGCAGGTCGCGGGCCGTGAAATCAATACCAATACCAATGGCATCAATATAACTCAAAGCAAATTTCTCGTTAATACATTTCCCTACTTTATTGATCCTTAGTACTATCTCGCATTCATAATGCAGATCCTTTGTGAATTCAGGATAAAAGAACGGGCGGTTGCGGGTCAGTAGGGATGAATCCGGTTTCATAAAATATATGGGCTCGGTTGGAACGGCATTTTTCAGTTCCAAGGCATGTTCGGCGTAATTGCGGCCGATGCATATGATTTTCATGGGTAATGTATTTTAATGTTATTGCTTCCTGAATTGTTGCGTTTTTCTGTGTGCCGCAGTGCCGGGTTCCTGAGTGAAGGGGAAATCCGATCCCGATAGCTATCGGGACCGACATCCGCAATTTCTTAACCTTTATTAAATCCCCTCAGCTTTATAGCTGTAATTGTTCTTTTTGTAGAAAGGGGAAAATCACTTTTCATCATCCAGTCATAGTAGGAGGGTTCAGTTTTGAAAACGTCTTCCAGCACTTTTCCTTTGTGCTTTCCGAAATTGATCACTTCCTGTCTCTTTGCATTGAATATGATATGGCCCACCAGGTCGGCATTGCGGTTATAATAGGAGAACTTATCCAATGCATTCATATCGTTGATTACAGGGGTTGAAATATTCCCTTCCTTGTCGGTATATTCCATCCCTTCATACTTTTGAAGCTGCGCTTTCAGCACTTCGTAAGTGGCGCGTGTATCGGCTTCGGCACTGTGGGCATTGATGAGTTCGGTACTGCAATAAAATTTATATGCGGCTTTTAGGGTACGCGGTTCCATTTTGTGATAGATATTCTGTACATCGATGATACGGCGGTTTTTGAGATCAAATTCAACTCCTGCCCGTAAAAATTCTTCAACCAGCAAAGGGATATCATATTTTATCGAGTTAAACCCTGATAGATCGCTGTTACCGATAAAAGCATTCAGGTTTCCGGCTAATTCTTTAAAAGTGGGTTCATTTTTAACCATTTCATCCGTAATTCCATGGATATCAACAACAACCTGTGGTATCGGAATAGTAGGATTAACCAGGTGACGGCTGATCTCTTCGTGCCCGTCAGGAAAAACCTTGAGCATGGCAATTTCAACAATCCGGTCGATGCTGATATTAATACCGGTTGCTTCAAGGTCGAAAATAATAAGTGGTTTGGTAAGATTAAGTTGCATGATTTTAATATTGTAAATGAGATTGAATCCTTAAATGGCTAAATTATCGTTTTTTCCGGTGTAAAAGAAAAACCCGGCGAATAAAAGGCCGGGGTTTTTGTTTTAGTTTCAAAGTTTAATGTTTCAAAGTTTAATGAAACCAATAAGACTATTCACTATTCATTATCCACTATTTTAAAACGCCATATTAGCATCAAACCCTTCCATAATCTGCTGTATACGTTTGATAAATTGTCCGGCCAAAGCGCCATCCACAAGCCTGTGGTCGTATGACAATGAAAGCATACAGATGTTCCGGATTGCAATCACGTCGCCATCGGCAGTTTCGAGCACCCAGGGGCGCTTTTTGATGGCTCCGATGCCAAGTATCGCAACTTGTGGCTGGTTGATTACAGGCACTCCTGTAAGGCTGTCGAACGATCCGAAATTAGTGATGGTAAATGTGCCTCCGGTTATATCATCCGGGTTGAGTTTATTCTTACGGGCACGATCAGCGAGGTCGTTCACGTCTTTGACGATTCCCAGCAGGTTTTTCTGATCGGCATTTTTTATTACAGGGACAATCAGGTTTCCGTCGGGTAAGGCAGCAGCCAT
>JBBSBT010000369.1:0-4036 GCA_038250985.1 Bacteroidales bacterium | reverse complement strand
AGAAGGAATCAGCTTAAAATAAACCCTGTTTTCCCGGGATAATAAAAATTGATATAAATGAAATATCCAACATTCTTTTCCGGGCTTGATAATGCAAACGCCTTTTCGTACCTTTATCACATGCTAATATGTAAACCATGACAAAAGAAGATCAAAGCCTTACTCCTTACCAAGTTTTCGAAGGTTCACCCTGGGAAGCCGGCCTGCTGAAAAGCATACTCGAGGACAATGAAATTGAAACCATTATACAACAGTCCTCTGCGCTGCCAATGAATATATGGCCCACTGATGCAGCCATTATGAGAGTGTATGTTGCTTTTAAGGATTATGAACAGGCAAAAGCTATCATAGAAGAGTTTCATACAAATATGGAGCAGGAAAACACAAATGACATGCCGGAATAGAAACTTTTTTCATGCCATTCCTGTACGGAAATTATTAACTCCATTTGTATGTAGATTTATTAATTATAAATGAACCGGAGTAAATCAAAAATAAAAAACGTAACGAAGTGATCTCATTTCTTGTCAGTATATACGGAAGCCTGTCGTGTCATGAGGGAAGCGAATAAAAAAATAAACAATAGCGAATAATCGTTGTTAAGTAAGTATAAAACAAATTCTATATTCTAAAAAATATTTAAAATGAAATACAACCAACTCGGAAAAACCGGCGTCCTTGTTTCGGAACTTTGCCTCGGAACTATGACCTTTGGCGGTAAAGGCTACTGGAAAGCCATAGGCGAATTACCACAGGATGAAGTAAATAAATTGACTAAAACAGCCGTTGACAATGGTGTTAATTTTATTGATACAGCCAATGTGTATTCCGAGGGATTATCGGAAATCATGCTGGGCAAAGCGCTCAGCAGCCTGGGCATACAACGGCAGGAGGTTGTAATTGCCACTAAGTTGCGTGGCCGCATGGGCAGCGGCGCCAACCAGGTGGGGCTTTCGAGGCTTCATATCGCTGATTCGGTCGACGACAGTCTGAAACGCCTGGGCCTTTCGCATATTGACCTGCTGTACATCCATGGCGTGGATGCAATCACCCCGCTCGAAGAAACCATGCGCGGACTGGAGGATGTTGTACGCTCGGGGAAAGTTCGTTACCTGGGAATCAGCAACCACCCGGCATGGATGGTAGCGAAAGCAAACGGCATTGCCGATAAAATGGGTTGGACCCAATTTGCCGCCCTTCAGAATTATTACAGTATTGCCGCCCGTGACGTGGAGCGTGAACTCATTCCACTGGCACTGAGCGAGGGCCTGTCCCTGATGCCATGGAGCCCGCTGGCCGGTGGTTTCTTGTCAGGCAAATTTACCCGCAATAACGAAGTTGCCGGCGACAGCCGGAGGGATACCTTTGATTTCCCGCCGATTGATAAGGAAAAGGCTTACGATATTATTGATACGCTCCTGCTGATTGGTGCCGCTCATAAAGTTTCGGCGGCGCAGGTTGCACTTGCATATATCCTGCACAAACCCGGGGTTACCAGCATTATAATCGGGGCCAAAAAACACGATCAATTACTGGATAATATTGCAGCTACTAAACTGGAGCTTACCGGAAACGAATTGCTCCAACTGGATACCATAAGCGCATTAACTCCCGAATACCCGGGATGGATGCTCGAACGGCAGGCACAGGGGAGGATGCCGGAGGAGTAAAGCCGAAAACAGTAAGCAGGCGGAACAGGTTTATAAATAGTGTGTAAACCCGTGATTTTATTGCTTTTGCAACAGCAAAATAATATAGCGGAACCAAGTACATGCCTTCAATAAAGCTTTTTATAAACATCATTTATCAGGAATTAATGCAATTATTTTAGTCCGGTATATCTATTTGCTGTATCATAAAAAAATCAGCCCTTCGCTTGCTATGTGGTCGTTTTTCTCGCTGGCAGTAGGTATTAGCCTGTTCACCTATTTTGCTGAAAGCCATCACAATATCAGCGACAATATTTTGAATTTTACTGATCTGATTCTTGTAGTCAGTGTTTCGGTCGCAATACTTATATGGGGCGATAGTTCAACCCGTTTTAACCGCTTTGATGTAGGTTGTCTGCTTGCGGTTATCGGCATTATCGTTTTTTGGGTAATTTCAAATAATCATGTTATTACTAATTATTCAGTTCAAAGCATTATGGTGATATCCTACTTCCCTGTGCTTGGCCGCATGACATATCAAAAGAAAAATACCGAAGCATTTTCAGTATGGTTTTTAATGCTGGTAGCCGCAGGCATTTCGCTGCTTGCAAGCAAAGGTTGGCTGGCTTCGGTTTATGCTGTCAGGGCAATAGTGTGCACCGGGGCATTGCTGTTACTAATGATATGAATTGAGATTAAAAGCCGGAAAAGAACAGAAAAAACGTTGCTGACATAGCACGAAGCTTAGTATCTGTATCAACTAGTAGTATTAAAACGAACACGGAACATCTTATTATCACGGGAATTTGAAGAGGATCTAAATCCACAGCGAATCCGGTTAAACTGTAATTTATTTTCAGGACGATTAACACTGAAAAAGCGAATTACATTTTCCTCCTGTACTGTCCCCCCACCTCAAAAAGTGCCTGTGTAATCATCTTTGGCGACCAGAACTTTGTAGCAACCTCTCGAATTTTTCAAAAGAATGCAAGTACATGCTAGTTATTTCTTTAACTCTTTGTTTTTCTTTGATTCCGGCAAATAATTTTCTTCCGACACTACCTTTTCACCGGTTTTTAATTCAAGTGCTTTGCGGGCATCGCCGGCAATGGTTCCGCCCTGTTTGGCAACCACTTTATTCTGAATAAATCCTTTAGGGTTCTTTGTTTTTACGATTGCAGTTGTAGAAGCCTCGCCAAGCATCGAAAAAATCAATTCGAGATCCGTCATATGATCACGAAGGTTCTGACTTTTCAATCCTTTCACATTTTTATATTCCGATGGTGTTAAACCGAAAGTTGCCTTCGAAATTTCAGCTGTTAAAATCGCATATTCAATTTTCTCGCGAACTCCTCTGTTTTTCCACTCACCGGTTAATTCTTCACGAATAGCTATGCTGCGCATGCGTTTTTCAATCCAGTCGTCAGGATACCCTTTTGCTTTGTATAATTCACGTGAACGCCGTGCTGCCAGTTCCGGATTTTCAATTTCATCGAGCCTGTCGGAACCAACCTGTGCCAGCCATTGTTTAAAAGGTTCAGCTTTAGGAGAAGGAATTGATTGGATAATACGAAGGAGGCCCTTAGCATTTGCACAATTTAATTTTTGCTTACCTCCGGGAGTTTCAACTGAAAGGGGGGTGACAAATTGTCCCCACCCTTCAGAAAGGAGTATATCCCTTTTGCGCATCTTTTTGATATAATCACTGGGATTGGGTGTGTCAGTCAGCACCTGAATTACATCTGTAACTACAAAATACCATTTTTGAGCTTCCTCGCTCCACACCGCCCTTATTTGCTTGCTTTCGAATAGTTTTATATTGCTCATAAATCAACGGATTAAGATATTTCAAAATTACAATTTTCTGAATGATGTTCCTGTTATCAATATTTAAATTTAGGATTTTGACAACTATCTTGAATTAATATTTTAGGGCATCGAACAAGAAAATTACATAGTCCTCCTATACTGTCCTCCCACCTTAAAAAGTGCTTGTGTGATTCGGACAAGTGAGCGGCACGTTTTGGTTTTCGCCGGACTTTGAACGTAATTCCTTAATCTATTATAGCGCTATCCAATCACTATATGGCTTAAATTGAGTATGGACATTAGTATTCATTTTCCATTATTGCAGTAATTGTTTCTTGTAATTCAGGCAGGTCTTTTTCAATAATGATCCACACTGCAGTTAGTTTAATATTGAAATATTCATGAGCAATAAAATTCCTGAACGATCGTACTTTGTGCCACGGATAAGTGTATTTGTTTAATTTTTCGCTTTCAACGGCATTTATAGCTTCACCAATTACTGAAAACTGAAACAATACTGCATCGTGTATTAAATCATTTGAGCAGAATGAATCGACATTTTCATTGTTCACATATTT
>JBBSBT010000368.1:0-4044 GCA_038250985.1 Bacteroidales bacterium | reverse complement strand
CATTATTTTCGCTATACTGTTGATGATGCCCATAGATTCGGGACGCAATGTCGCTTTATTCACGTCGAAGCGGATGCCGGTGGAGATGATCTTACCATCCTGCAGAAATTTGTCGTACAGTTTTTGGCCGGCTTCGGCAATGCGGATGTTTTTGATCATTCCTCCGCCTTTATCAGTACTGCTATAGCTTGCATACATAGTTATACCCGTAGGATTGCCGGCGATATTGGGTATATTTATAAGTCGGGTATCATTCAGGTAAACTTTTAATGCCCGTTTGTTGAACAATATCGAAATGTGATACCAGCCTTGAGTTTTACAGAACGATGAACGGTTTGCCTCGGGATACCAGCTTTGTGATTTTCCTTGTTTAATCTGGTTCCAATAGATTTGAACAGGATCAATACCGCTTGTTTTTTGATTTTTACTATCCTGAAAATAAATAGTATAGTTCTGGTAGTTTGTATTTTCGAAAAAATACCCATCAAATTCCAGGGTGAAAATTTCCGGTAGATAATCCTGTGATGAGTTTTTCAAAAACGGCACAATCTTAGATCCTGCCCGGTACATGATCACTTTCTCGCTGGCAAATTCAGCAATCTCAACATTTCCTTCCTCCAGATCCCAACGCGAAGGGAATTCCCCGTTTTCTTCACCCTGCAGATTGTCTTCATAAATTACTTTGTCGCCTGGCACGAAATCGTATTTCGACCATACCAAAGCAGGTTTGTCATCTCTTGTGTCAACATTGCCGATGTTCTCTCCTGATGGCTTTGCAGCTTCTGATTTTTCAGATGCTTTATCGGATTTGGTATCATTATCAGCCTCTTTATCCTTTTTTTTAAAAATAGAACCGATCCCTTTTTCAACACTATTCAGGCTCTTATCAATACTTTTATCGATATTTCGGTTAACCTTGTTTTCACTTTTTTGTTTAGTGTGTTTTACCGGGTCAATGATCTGGGCTTCACTCGTCAGATAACAAAAAAATGACATAAGGAGAAGCAGTAAAATGCTTGTTATCTTTTTCATGATTGTATGTTTTTTAGTTTTAAGTAAAATATTCTATTCGTTTAAGGCTATAATCTGGTTGCTTTTTAAGTTTCCGATAAATCCACTTATCAAGTCTAATGTGTTTGAATCAGTACATTGCATCAGTATAAAAGCAGTTTTTGCTGATACCCAACTCATCCCTCAGGATGATAATGGGAGAATCCTTTACCGCTGCTATTTGAGCAGCAGCATTTTTTTACATTGTTGAAAACTACCTGCAGTTAATTTATATAAGTACATCCCTCCGGACAGCTCTCCACTATCAAAATCAATCACATGTTGACCAGCTACCATTTTTTTATTAATCAAGGTGCGTACCTTAATTCCCTGTGTATTATATATGTCTATCCTAACATATTCAGGTACAGATAGAAAATACTTAATTGAGGTAACAGTATGGAATGGATTGGGATAATTCTGTTCAAGTTGAAAACCAGAAGACAAATCAGTTCCCTGGACAATATTTTCTATAGAAGTGCTAATGTCCTTGTATGGATCAAAGGCAAACAAGTAACCATTTGCTGTGGTTATTAATGCTATTTTACCGCCGACATTGAGAAAATAAGTTCCTCCCTGTTCGGCACTGAGGTTTAGATTTAGAAAGGCATCAGATAATGCATTATAAGTCAGTGCACCGTAACCTGTACTTACTACACAAATACTTTGATCACCACGAAACGTTCCATAGCGGTTAGATGCAATTTCGTTGCTGGTTCCTGTGATGGCGCTGTATGAAACGTATTTATTATCGGTAGTATATGCAATCAGAAAGTTTTCTCCGGCCCAGGTATAATCCATAGCGGTAAAGCCGGTTTGTCCAAAAGGCAAATCGAATGCCTGATTAGTTGCACCATTAAACACGGTTAATTGATTGCTGTTTGGTTCCTGATAATAAATAAAATCACCCTTAATATAAAGGCTGGGCCTATTCGGACCGGAAGTTTTTTCAGTCCATTTGTTATAAACTGGTGAATATAAAAATAGCTTATACCCATCACTTCTATCTGACAGAAGTCCAGCTACTTTATTATTATCACCTATTTTAATGTAAGAGTGATTTCCCCATTCGGTATTAAAATAGGTGATACTGTCTTCGCTGGCAATATTATATTTATAAATATGGGCTAAACCCGCAACTTTATCATCAATCAATAGAATACCCCAATCTTTCCTGACCTCTATTCTCCGATCCCAATTAATATTCTGCGCATAACCTGCTGGCATTGGAGCATAAACCATTTTCCCTTTATCAGGGTAACCAGCGATAACATGGTCAAAATCATTACCCAGATAAATATTTCCTCCACAGCTATGCCATGTGATATTTTGTTTAACATAAAGAGATGAAACTATGAAAGGTGTTGCAGAATGAGTCTCTGATTTGTAGGCTAATATATCCAGTTTGTTATTGCTCCGATTCATGAATGAAATAACAGCGGTTTGCGCCCCGACGCTGTAATCGTGAATTTCATAATCCTCATTTGAAGAGCGGCTCACCACACAGGGCTCCGGATACAAGGTATTGTAAATGTAAAATGTGGTATTGACATACGAAGACTCAAGCACCTTATGAACACGGAACATATAAACGGTGCGTGGAGTTAGATGGTCGGCGTCGGATACAATTCCAACATTGAAAAATTCCTCACTTTCATAGTGCTCGGTCCAGGTATCGTGGATGGCGCTATAACAGCCAAAAGAACCTTTAGTATGATCCCAAACGACAAATCCGTAATCCAGACGTTCGAATGGCAAAGGATAAATGTCATAGGTGAAATTAAGTTCCGTAAAATGCTTGGTGATGGTACTGTAAGCGATTAATTTTTCATTGTGGGCATCATCGGTGAGCACGATAAAAATATAACCAAGTCCTTCATATTTAACATCTAAGTTGATTTCAGCTATACCGATGATCGGATGAGTTTGCCACTGGCTGTTGTGCGTATCGAATATATAAAAATATTTATCGGTAACGAAATAGGCTACTTTTTCCATACATCCAATAAAGAACAGGTAAGAGGAGCCACCTTGGCCAAGCAAGGTGCCTTCATAATTTGTGGTGCTAAAGCTTTGTGATATGGCGCTATAGGCGGTCAAAATCGAATCGGTGGCAACAATAGCTACATCAGTACCTGCTGCTGCGTATTTCCAGGGTGTATTCGTAGGTTGATTGTATTCATGCCATTGGCCGGATTTAAGATCATATGCACAGACTAACGAATCGTTTTGGCCAACATAAATTAGGCAGTTTTCACCCACAGCATAAGAAAAATTAGTTGACCGACCATTGGGTAATTGTTTCTCAACCCACGCTCCCTGTGGTTGAGCTAAAAGTGGGTAAGAACAAACAAGTATCAATAATATTGCAATAGAACTTTTCAAGAAATATGTAAACTGTTTTTTCATTTTAAGTACCTCCTGTGTTTTTAACATGATTAGGAAAGTGGAAAATGTTTTCATGGCCGTAAGTTTTTGTTAATTAGCATTATATTGTACTTGTTCAAAGCTGAAACCCGGTTGTTTACCCCCAGTTTCCGATAGATGTTTTTGAGGTGATATTTAACTGTATTGATTGATTTACCGGTTTCAACCGATATAGAATGGTTGGATAAACCCTTTTTCAATAATTGAAGGATAAAAATTTCCTGTGGTGAAAATAAATGGCTGTTTGTCATCGCTTTTCGATTGGATAGCCTAAAGTTAACCTATCCCAAAGCCGGATGTACTACCCTTTCGGGTAGTTTTTTGATTGTCAGGAAATTAATTCAGGAAAATGATTCTCGGAAAAACTTAATTGATGGAAGTTTTTTTCAGCGCCTGCACCCTGTTGCTGACATCTAACTTGATGTAAATATTTTTGATGTGATATTTGATGGTGTTGGCCGAGATAAATAGATTTTCGCCCAATTCAGTGTTGGTTAAGCCCTGGCCGATCAATTGCATGATTTCGGCTTCGCGCTGGGTAAGCTCAAATCGCTCTATCAGGGTTTG
>JBBSBT010000367.1:0-4051 GCA_038250985.1 Bacteroidales bacterium | reverse complement strand
TATTGCCGGAGACGAACTGGCCGTTAATATAATTTTGTACTTCCTGGTATTTCATGAATTTAATATTTGAAGGATGGTTAGCTTTTCGGATGTATCAAATAATGACTTTGTCTGTCTTACTGAAAATAAAAAACGGAATTAAACAAGTTTCCTGGTGAAAAAGAATATTTTCCTGATCACTCGTATGTTTAATTCGTCTTTACTGTGAAAATTTTTCAACAAGCTCTGTTGCCTGTTTTAAAAAAAAATCATTATACGCTTCTTTGCTCTGTCCGAAATTCCGGGCCAAGCTCATGATCCTGATAAGGATAGTGATTGTAAAATTAAGTTTTTTTTATTGATATCAAAAAAAATATGAAAAAACCGGAGAACCCTGATTCTGCTTTTGGTTAAAATATTAAAATTACGTCGCTATCGGAACACTGATCTAAAAATAAACTAAAAGCTACCGGGTAAAATCAGCCTTTTTCCTCACTATCATAATCCCGTCCCTCACTGGAAGCAGCACATGCTCAATGCCTTTATGCTGACTGACATGCTTATTAAAATTGATTATACCGGCTGTTTCACGATCGGCTTCTGCAACAGGCGCTATAACTCTTCCGTACCAAAGCGTATTATCCGCCAGGATATATCCTCCGGGTGCTACTTTCGGAAAAACCAATTCGAAATAGTTGATATAATTGTCTTTGTCAGCATCGATAAACACCAGGTCGAAAGGCCCTTGCAGTTTTTCAATTATGCCGGTGGCATCCCCGATCAGCATGGTAATTTTATCTTCAAGGCCTGACTCTTTGAAATAGGGTGATGCAAAATCTTCCATTTCGGGATTGCAATCCAAAGTTATGAGCTTACCTCCTGGTTGCAGTCCCTGGGCCAGGCAGATAGCTGAATACCCTGTAAAAGTACCGATTTCGAGAACTGCAGATGGCTTTATCATATAACTTATCATCTGCAGGAAAGCTCCCTGCAGATGCCCTGAAAGCATTTGCGGCTGATGGGTGCGCAAGTGAGTGGCACGCGAAAGCCTTGCCAGGACAGGCAGTTCATCGGAAGTATGATCGTTTGCATATTTTTCAATTCCGGGAATCATAATGCCTTCGTCAAATTCATTCATGGCTGGCGGGTTTCTGGTTGTTAAAAATAAGGGTGCTTAAACGGGAAGTATCGAATACTTCATTTGCCAACTCCAGAAGATCCGGAGCCGAAATACTGTCGATCCTGCGGTACATTTCCTCAACCGGATCAACCTTTCCATAAACCAATAAATTCTTGCCTGTTATCAGCATCTCATTTTGATGCGATTCGAGCGAAAGTGCCAGTTGCCCTTTCAACTGCTGCCGGGCCGTATGCATTCCGGTTTGCGTCAGGCTTACAGTTCTGAATTTATTTAATTCTTTATGAATCAATTCAATGGCTCTTGGCATCAGGATTTCATCTGTTCCACAGTAAATGCTGAATAATCCGGTATCCGAAAAAGGCTGGTAATTCGATTCGAGATTGTAAGCGATACCGTTTTTTTCGCGGAGTGCCATATTCAGCCTTGAGTTCATGGCCGGACCACCTAAAATATTGTTGAGCAAAGCCATGGCAAACCTGCGTGGGTCGTGTGCATCACAAGCTGTGTTTCCAATAATTACATGTGCCTGGTGACGCGAATATTTTTTGGTTACACTTTCGGGAATATACCCTGAAAACGGCTGCCGTATAACTGGTGACAGATCTGATTGTACATCTCCAAAATATCTTTCAGCCATATTAATAGCCTTATTCAGCGATATGTTTGCAACAGAACTGATCACTACCCGCGAGGATATATAATTTGCATTGCGGAATCGTAGCACATCATTGCGGGTATAGGCCTTTAGTTTTGCTTTTGTGCCCAGTATATTCCGCCCCAGCTGGTGATTTTTGAAAATGAGTTCATCAAATTCATCATGTATCCATTCGGCCGGGTTATCCTTGTACGAACTGATCTCATCCATCACCACAGCTTTTTCCTTTTCAATCTCCTTGTCAGGAAAAACAGAGTGAAACACAATATCGGAAAGCAGTTCAGCGGCCCGCTGATAATACCGCCCATGGATTGATGCATAAATGCTTGTATCTTCCTTGGTTGTAAAGGCGTTGAGATCGGCCCCAACATTTTCGAGGCGGCTCAGCACCTGGAAATTGCTTCTTTTCTGTGTTCCTTTGAAAATAAGATGTTCGATAAAATGTGCCAGGCCCTGCTGATCCGGGTTTTCATCGCGTGAGCCTGCGTTTACAATCACACCAAGATGTGCAACTGTTCCGCGCTGCTGCCTGTGCACCAGGCGAATGCCGTTTTTTAATTCGTGATATTGGAATAACATAAAGGGTTGAGATTTCGGATATCAGTTTTCAGAAGTCGGATGCCAGGTACAAAATCCGTATTTGCAAATCCGAAATTGCAAATCGCAGATTATTAAATATTATTTTTGCTCAAGTTCCTTAGGATATTTGTCATCAAAAAATAC
This sequence comes from Bacteroidales bacterium, assembly GCA_038250985.1. Classification (GTDB taxonomy): domain Bacteria; phylum Bacteroidota; class Bacteroidia; order Bacteroidales; family UBA4417; genus UBA4417. Next base: position 1,553 of record JBBSBT010000367.1, on the reverse strand, counting down.
CCAGAAAAGAGGTTTATACCCGCGCAAATCGCCCGAATCGTCGCGTCGTTCAACCATAGGGCAGACGCCTGCCACTTTTTTGGAAAAGGCAAGTGTTTTTTCATTCATGCTCCATTCTTCAAGGAAACGAAGCCTGGTGATATCAGAGAGCCGTATCTCAGTTACCATCACGGTATCAACCAGGTCGTAAGGTGGCGTGGAGCGCTCAACACTAATGGAATCCACCCTTTTCATCATACTTTTGATTTCTTCGGCAGTAAAAGGTTTACAGCTCAGGAAATCGTAAGCTTTCACTTCGCCGGCGGCAACCTGCTGAATAATATCCTTCACCAGTTTTTCGCGGTTGCTGCCTTCAATATTCTGAACCCACCAATCCATGTCAGTATCGGTATTGCGGATAGGCACATCGTACTGAATGCGTTTCGTGACAATATTTTTATCTGTATCTCCCCCGCTTTTACATGATAGTAAGTACATCGAAAAAGTCAGCAACAGTATTAAAAAACCGAATTTATTCATGGTTTGTGGTTTGTTTGCACAAAAGTATCAAATTTGCAACTATAACGTCATTTTGCCATGTTTAATATAAAAAAACCAACCCTGATCCTTAACAGCGTGACCTGCAGGAAAAATATCCGGGCTATGGCTGACAAAGCCCGTGAAAGCAAAGTTGTTTTCAGGCCACATTTTAAGACTCATCAATCAGCTGCCATCGGTGAATGGTTCCGGGAGGAAGGTGTTGAAGCTATTACAGTTTCATCCGTGACAATGGCCCTGCATTTTGCACAGCATAACTGGAAAGATATTACCATTGCCTTCCCGGTTAATTTATTGGAAATTGATGAAATTAACCAACTGGCCGCAACAATAAAACTCAAACTGTTGCTTGAATCAGAAGAAACTGCCATTTCCCTTACGGAGAAATTAACGGCAGAATGCGGATTTTTTATAAAAATTGATACCGGTTATCATAGAACCGGGATAAGCCCTACAAATGTTCGGATGATAGATAAGGTTTTAAAAGCTGCAGACTCATCTAAATTACATTTCAAAGGATTCCTCACACACAGCGGGCACGCTTATCATGTTGCAGATGATCAGGAACTTAAACGGATACACCAAACGGCTTCGGAAAGCCTGCTCCGCTTGAAAAAGCATTATATTCATCAGTTTCCCGAGATGATTGTTTCAGTTGGTGATACGCCAACCTGCAGCCAATTGCCTGTTCCGTCAGGAATGGATGAAATCCGGCCAGGGAACTTTGTGTTTTTTGATGTGATGCAGTTTGCATTGGGTTCATGTTCATTGGAAGATATTGCCGTGGCTTTGATATGCCCGGTTGTGGCAGTACATCCTAACCGCAGGGAAGCAGTTATTTACGGGGGCGCCGTTCATCTCTCGAAAGAAGCAACCTTGCTCCCACCCGATCCGGAATCCATTTTCGGACTGGCAATAAGTTGGGACGGAAAAAACTGGGATACAGCAGATTTGCTTGGCAAGGTCATTTCTTTATCGCAGGAACATGGTATAATTTCGCTCACACAACCCGGTTG
>JBBSBT010000366.1:0-4056 GCA_038250985.1 Bacteroidales bacterium | reverse complement strand
CGAAAGTTTTCCGTCGGCAACATAAAACTGGAAAAGCAAATGGCAGGGTGGGAGGGCCATGTCCTTGATCATGCCTACGTTCCAGGCGCTGATTATTATTCGCCGCGAATCAGGATTTTTCTTTATTGTTTCAATTACCTGGCTCACCTGGTCGATAAAAGTGCCGTCGGCAGCAGGCCACGAACGCCACTGGTACCCATACACCGGTCCAAGGTTTCCATCCGCATCGGCCCATTCGTCCCAGATGCTTACTTTGTTGTCGTGCAGGTATTTAATATTAGTCTCTCCTTTCAGAAACCATAACAATTCATGAATTATGGAGCGCAGATGCAGTTTCTTGGTAGTAACAGCAGGAAATCCATCCGCCAGGTTGAAGCGCATCTGGTAACCGAATACACTGAGCGTTCCTGTACCGGTACGGTCCTCTTTTTTTACACCGGTCGAAAGTACATGCTTTAATAAATCGTGGTATTGTTTCATTGTGGGGAATACAAATTAATATTTTGTGAATGAGTGATTGGCTGGAAGTCGGAAGACCGGAGACCGGAGACCGGAGAACTCTCTATTCATTATTCACTATTCACTATTCACTATTCATTATTCACTCCTTACTCCTCCCTAATGAGCTAATTCAGCTACTGCTTTAGGATCGTGTTTGTGTTTAAAGAAAATCGCAAAAAGAACGGCTACAATCAGTGCATAAATGGCAAACGAAAGCCAGATTCCGTGCCAGTCCTTCCCGTCGGCATGAGTATAGTATTTATCAATCACATATCCGCTTACTTTACTTCCGGTGAAGGCACCGAAACCATTAGTCATCATCATAAACAAACCTTGCGCACTCGACCGGATTTTCGAATCCGTAGTAGTTTCAATGAACAATGATCCTGAAATATTGAAAAAATCGAAAGCCATTCCATAAACTATACAGGATAGAATTATCATCCACAATCCGCCGGCCGGGTTACCATAAGCAAACAAACCAAAACGCAATACCCAGGCTATCATCGAAAAAAGCATTACTTTTTTAATGCCAAAACGTTTCAGAAAAAACGGAATAGTCAGGATAAATAACGTTTCCGACATTTGCGAAATAGACATTATAATCGTGGAGTATTGGATAACGAATGAGTCGGCATATTGCGGGATATTTTTAAAATCATCCAGAAACGAATCCCCGTACATATTTGTTAATTGTAATGCAGCACCCAAAAACATGGCGAAAATAAAAAACAGCGCCATTTTGAGGTTTGCAAAAAGTTTGAAAGCATTTAAGCCTAACTGCTCCATTATGGATGCATCTTTCGAAATAGATTTCTGTGGCGGGCATGCAGGCAAGGTAAACGAATATATACCCAAAGCGATGGCGGCCACTGCTCCAATCAGGAATTGGTTCGCATTAGCCTTGCTGCCCGATAGATTCGTTATCCACATGGCAACGATAAACCCAATGGTTCCCCATACCCGTATAGGCGGAAACACTTTCACCACATCGTAATTATTGTTTTTCAAAATGGAATACGAAATGGAGTTTGATAATGAAATGGTTGGCATATAAAAAATCATCGCCAACAGGATGACATAATAGAGTGTATCAGGATCATTAACCTGGGGCACATAAAGCAAAACCAGGCCATACAAAATATGCAGTGCTCCATAAAGCTTTTCCGTGTTTATCCATTTATCAGCAATAATTCCTGTGATAGGAGGCATAAAAATGGATGCAATGGCAAGGGTCGAAAAAATTGCGCCGAATTGTGCTCCTGTCCATCCCTTGGCATTAAAGCAATAGGTACCGATAGTTATGAGCCAGGCTCCCCATACGAAAAACTGGAGGAAACTCATAACAGTTAAACGAAACTTGATATTCATATAGTCGCTTTTAAGTTTATTTGGTTTTGCTGTTAAATAGGTTGGATAAAATTTTTAAAGGGGCGTGAGTCGGAATTAACTCAAATTTTCCAAAATGCTCAGAATTGTTGATTTCCCGGGTCAGGGTAATGATTCTATTTTCTTTTTTTTATCTCGTCACGTACCAGGGATGCCCTCTCATAATCTTCATCATCAATCGCCTGCTGGAGTTCGGTTTCCAGTTCAGCTAAGCTGAGTCCGCTGAAGGATGAGAGTATTTCTTCTCCCAGGGAGTCTTCGGATGGTTCTGATGTGGATTCATCCTCTTCGAACACTATGCCGGCTTGCGACATAATATCTTCAGTAGTGAAAATAGGGCAATGAAAACGTATGGATAAAGCCACTGCGTCTGAAGTGCGCGAATCTATTTCATGAAGTATAACTCCGTTATCGCACAAAAGAGTGGCGTAAAAAATTCCTTCATGAAATTTAGTTATCTGTACTTCCACTATACTGATCCCGAAAGTTTGGGCGAAATTGAAAAACAAATCATGCGTCAGTGGCCGCGAAGGTTTCATCTTTTCGAGCTCAAGGGCGATGGCCTGCGCTTCGTAATGACCTATTACAATAGGTAGGCGGCGTTTACCATTCGTTTCGCCCAGCACAAGGGCATATGAATTGGATTGTGCCTGGCTATAGCTAAGACCGACAATATTAAGTTCAATTTTTTTCAAGGCAGGTTGTCAATAATTGCAAATCAGTAGATTAAGAATCTGACTAGATCAAATCCTTTTTTGAATTAAGATAGGTAAAAATAGAAATAATTATTGAAACTCAGGCAGGAGAAGGTATAAATTTATAATTATGGCCGAAATGGTCATTAACCCCGGCATTTTCACTGGCAATAACGTTTGTAAAAAAGCAGGTTGAACTATGGATGGAATTGAAAATCTGAACTTATAGATTTTAAAATAAAAGTAAGTACATCCGGCTCCTGAAATCAGGAAAAAAGGCCGGATGTACTTAGGATCAAATATTTAACGGTTTTGCAAGAGGACTTTCCTGCTTTTTTACAACGACATTCCTTTAAATGCATATGATTCACTGAGAGGAACCAATTTACCGCTAAATGTCAGACTGCCGGCATAATTTCCTGTTAAAGTTGCAGTTGTTCTTCCATCGGCTGAAACATTCATCCGGACATTAAAGTACCCTATGCTGGTTGAAACATTCATATCAACACTCATTGTCTTTTTTCTATCATTCATCTGCACTTTCCAGGTGGTGATATTACCTGATGCCGTTAAACCGCCAACTCCATTGTATCCCATTCCCGTGTTATTCCCGGTCTGTATAACGGCAGTTGTTGTATCAACCATTATAAAATTAAGGTTTGTATTGGCAACCTTAGTATACCCGTACCTGTTTCTGAGGTAGTCGGCTTCCAGCACAAACTGGTTGCTGTTAATCAAAGTTTTTGTTTGGTTGAATTGCTCCTGAATAAGTGCTTCCCTCTGGGCTTTCTTCTCTGATTTATTGCTTTTTTCGACCTCTGTTTGTGATGAGTTTTCCTGTGCCGATAAACCGGTATAAAGAAACATTCCCAAAATAATTATGGCAATTGTTTTCATGGCTTTTAAATATTGGTTACTTTCAATTGAAACAACTTCTGTACCAATTAAAGCCATTTATGCTGTATATTTATAGAAAATAAGAATTTTTAACAGTGAATTTGTATATCTGCATCCAAACGCTGATACGTCAAGAAAGATGAGACTGAATTAAGAGATCTCAATTTATTTTTAACCATTTAAATAGCAATTGAATAAAGGTGGAAATACACAATTGAAAGCAAAAAGGGGTCAAGTCCAAAACTCCTATCGGAACACATTGTTTTGCTTAACGTAAGCAACAATTTGCAATGAAAATTATTTGGCACCAGGAATAAAGTCGATCGGGGCAGATTCAACAATCAGTGATTCACCGCCATCTTTATACACTGCTTTAATTGAGTATTTGTAAAGACCTTTTTTTAGATTGGAATCAAGGAACGACTGCTTATCGGATGAAAGGTTAGTATACGTCATTTTATCCTTTCCATCCACTGAACGGTAAATAACAAACCAGTAATTCCCTTTTTCAGGATAGCTCCAGGATAATTGCAGGGATTTTCCATCAGCGCTTTTAGTTACTTTGAAATTCGTG
>JBBSBT010000365.1:0-4065 GCA_038250985.1 Bacteroidales bacterium | reverse complement strand
TATTCTTATTTAACTAACAAAACAGTGCTGGCGTAAGTCTTAAACAAATTACCATCTCACGTAAGCATTTTAGTGCTGTATATTGAAATCGAGAAGCTTTTTAACCAGTTGATTGTATGCAACTTATCCGGATAATCATGCAAATAGATATTCACATCCGAATGTTTATAAAAATATAATAGTATAATAAATTATATGAAATATTTGAGGGTTAATATTGTATTTTAATGCCTGTTTAACTCTCTGTAAATCAACCCCATTTAACTCCAACAAATCTATGAAAAAACAATTACTTCCATTGCTGATAGCCGGCGTGGTATTTTTATCGGTTTTCAACTCCTGTACTAAACTGGAGAACGACGATGTTCAGGTAACCCAGGACAAAACCAGTGTTGGCAGCGACTTCAAAGCTGGAACAGTGAATCTTTCCGAAGGGTTCGAAAATGCTTCAAAAACTGCTTATGCTGCCGCAACAGTAAGCCTCTCATCAGGAAGCTGGTATTTTAATGACGCCTTAATCGGGAATACAACTTCCGATCGCAAAACCGGATCTAACTCAGCACGTATCAGGAATATTGGTACTGTTACCATGCAATTTAACCTGGCCAACGGAGCCAGCACGGTGCAGGTAAAACATGCATTATATGGAACTGATGCAAGCAGTACATGGGAATTATGGAAGTCAGTCAACAGCGGTTCTGCCTGGACAAAAGTGGGCAGTACTGTATCCACCACCAGCACGACATTAGCAACAGCATCATTCACGGTAAATCAATCTGGCATTGTACGTTTTGAAATACGCAAAATAAGTGGCGGTACAAATCGCATAAATATTGATGATGTTATGGTAACTGATTATGCCGGAAGTACGACCCCCGGCGATAACGACAATATTTTACTGGGAAATCCGAGTAATGCTACAATTGATATTATAAATTCAAATAATTACCTGATGGTTAAACCACAATATTGCTTATCATATAGTAATACAAAGCATACTCCAAACTGGACCAGCTGGCATGTTTATTCAGCCGACCTGGGCTCAGCTGCCCGGCAGGATGATTTTCGTGCTGATGCAACACTGCCTTCAGGATGGTACCAGGTTGGTGCTACTTCTTATTCGGGCTCGGGTTTCGATAGAGGCCACATGTGTCCTTCAGCCGACAGAACTTCAACGGTTTCCAATAATTCGGCAACTTTTTTGATGACCAATATGATTCCGCAATCTCCAAAAAACAACCAGGTTACCTGGGCAAATTTGGAAAATTATACCCGCACGCTGGTGACTGCCGGTAACGAGGTTTACATTATAAGTGGTCCTGCCGGACAAGGTGGAACCGGCTCAGTAGGTTATGCAACTACAGTTGGAAGTGGAATAGTGGTCCCGGCTCAAACCTGGAAAATCATTGTTGTTTTACCCAATGGCAACGGCGATTTAAGCCGGATTACAACATCCACCAGGGTAATTGCCGTACTGATGCCGAATAATCAAACTGTTTCTACCCAGGCATGGGGATATTACAGGGTAAGTGTTGATGCAATTGAAACATTAACAGGATATAATTTCCTTTCAAATGTTCCTTTAGCTATTCAGAATACGCTTGAAACCAAAGTGGATAATCTGTAATACGATTGCTTTTGTTTATTAAATAAAAAGCCTGGTATTACCGGGCTTTTTTTACTTTACAGTCATGTCCTGAAAAAAGAAGACTGATACAATCAGTTAATAAACCTGTTCCAGTTACAAAACAAAGCCGGCACAAATCTGATAGAAAGATTCATGCCGGCTTTTACTGAATATGTATTTCTTCTGAAATAAAATCTGTTTCAGGATCGCAACATTTTACAGACCAAGTTTTTTCCTTATATCAGCAGGTATGGCTGCCTTATTCACCATAATATCCATAGTTTTAAGCTTTACGTACGATTCCGAAGCATAAAAATAACCTTTATACGGACTGCCATCTGTACCCCATGAATTTTTCACCAGGTAATATTTAGTTCCGTTCTGATCCTTTGATATACCTGTAATATGCATGCCATGGTCATCCGTAGTCAGGTAATTATCAAATTCAGTTTGCCTCATTTCCTGGGTGATCACTTTTTCGGGCATAGGCCTATCGAACTTTAAAAGCAATTTATCCTTTTCCGTATCCGACATCTTTTCCCATTTGTCTTTTTCGAGCCCTGCAAGCTCAGTGGCATTCCTGTCAGGGATAACAGCAACACCGTTTTTCCACGAAAATCCCTTCTCACTTACATCAGCACCCCAGGCAAATGTATATCCCAGGTTAATTGAATTATCCATCACCCGGATCAGGTCTTCGAGAGGGATATTATAATCATCCTTCATCATCCAGTTATCTTCAATTTCAAGAACAAATTTCGAGTAGAACGGATGATGCGTATACGAAGTCAGTTCAACATAATCATCCGGGTTAAGCCCCAGCATACCGGCAAAAGATTTAGGGGTATACTCTTTCCCTTTATACGTGAATTTTTCGGGAATTTTCCCAAGGTATGCATCAGCCAATCCATCAAAACCCTTTTGCCATACAGCTGTAAGCTTATGGTTGGGATTCTTGATAACGGCTTCCACATCAGCACTCAACACCGCATCCAACTCTCCGTGAATAGGTTTGTCTTCGTCAGGTAAATTTCCGGTGTATACTTCTTCCGGAACCATACCATACTTTTTCAGCACATAGGTTACGTCATGCGACTCCCCGCCTGAGCCGAAATTATGCTTTCCATGGAAACGGACATACATTTCCGCTTTATCGGAATAGCACTTGCGCACACAAAACATTTCGGACAGATCGAATGTATCCTTGTGCATACGCAGAAGTTCAGATTCGAGAAATGAAATAGCTGAATAACTCCAGCATGTTCCTGAACGGTATTGGTTCTTGACGGATGTTGCAGGCAATAGCTTAACAGCAGTAAAAACATAAGCTGAATCGGCCTTTTTCCCAGAGACCTGACTGAAAGCAGCTGAAGATAAAACCATTAATAGGGCAATCATCCAGGCTGTTAATTGATGTTTCATAGACTTGTTTTTCTGATTTATTAATACAGGAAGATAAAGTTGTTAAAAGTATGGAAGATGCAGGGATTAGCCAAATATTTTCGGTATAACCGGATGCTGGTCTTCTGAATGACCTGTATTAATCGCCAAGAGACAGAAACAGTGATAAATCAGGTAACTTCATTCACAAAAAACGGCTAATGTAATGCCTGGATAATCCAACACAGGTAAATGAAGATGAGATTACATCGTTTGGAATTAAATCGGGCCGTTTTGTACGATTATTTATGGCTCAAGAATGATTAGTCATTATCTTTGCCTCTTTAATTTTAAAGGATGAGTATACATATTGAAGCAAAACCAGGCGAAATAGCTGATTTCGTTCTACTACCCGGAGATCCGTTACGGGCGAAACATATTGCAGAAAACCTTCTTACCGATGCCGTTTGTTACAACAACGTCCGTGGAATGCTGGGATATACAGGATATTTTAATGGAGTAAGAGTATCCGTGCAAGGAACCGGAATGGGACTGCCATCGCACATGATTTATGTAAGCGAACTTATACAGGATTATAAGGTAAAGACCTTAATCAGGATTGGCACATGCGGAGGCATGCTCGAATCGGTAAAGCTCCGCGATGTGGTGATGGCTGTAAGTGCATCAACGGATTCTTCGGCTGTATCACGCCATTTCGACGGAATGACCTTCGCTCCCACTGCCGATTTCGGATTGGTGAATAAAGCCTGGAGCAATGCAGCTAAAGCAGGTATAGAACTCAAAGCAGGAAATATCCTTTCGTCCGATTTGTTCTATCACTTTCCGGAAGAAGGCGATGCCTATGAACTTTGGAGAAATTATGGGGTTTTAGCCGTTGAAATGGAATCAGCCGGCTTGTATATGCTGGCGTCACGGCATGGAGTCAAAGCACTGTCGTTACTAACGGTAAGCGACCACCTGCTCACAGGCGAGCATGTGAGCGCCGAAGAACGGCAGCTGAATTTTATCAACATGACAAGACTGGCTCTTTCGCTGGC
>JBBSBT010000364.1:0-4073 GCA_038250985.1 Bacteroidales bacterium | reverse complement strand
GCCTTCCGAAGATTGAAACGGACATTCAGGCTGCCGAGGTAATTCTTTCGCTGGCTCCTGAAACCAATGGCGCGGTTGCTATGAAAGCATGGAAAGCGCTGGAAGCAATTACCGGTCGAAAGCACACCCACCTGGCTTTAGGCCGCGAGGAAGAAAAAATACATTATCGCGATCTGCTGGCACAACCGCGTAAGATTATCACTTCGCCAATCTGGAGCGGCATCGACTCCGAAAAAGTATCGTACAATGCCGGTTATACCAATGTGCATGAGCTCATTCCATGGCGCACGCTCACCGGTCGGCAAACTTTGTATCAGGACCATCTCTGGATGATTGCCTTTGGTGAGAATATGGTTACGTACAAACCGCCCATCAATACCAAATCAATCCTTGAAGTATTGGGCAAATTGGACAAGGACGAAGAATATATGGTGATAAACATGATGACACCGCATAATAAGTGGACGATCCATTCATCGTGGTCCGACAATTTAGTAATGCTTACCCTGGGCCGGGGCGGCCCGGTAGCCTGGATGAGCGAAACCGACGCCGCCAGCATTGGTCTTAAGGACAACGACTGGATTGAAGTCTTTAACAGCAACGGGGCATCGGTTGCGCGGCTGATTGTATCACAGCGGATTCCGGTCGGTGCATTGATTATGTATCATAACCAGGAACGTACCGTTAATATGCCCGTTAGTCAATTAACAGGTAACCGTGGCGGAGTTCATAATTCGGTGGAACGCTTATGTCTGAAACCTACGCACATGATTGGCGGATACGCTCATTTGGCTTATGGTTTCAACTACTACGGAACCATCGGATCGAACCGCGATGAGTTTGTGGTGGTTCGTAAAATGAAAAAGGTGGAGTGGAAAGACGAAGAAATATCACGTTAACACATTTAAGACTTACCAGAATATGAAAATACAGGCTCAAATTGCGATGGTGTTAAACCTCGACAAATGTATCGGCTGCCACACTTGTTCGGTTACCTGCAAAAATGTGTGGACTACCCGCAAAGGAGTGGAATATACCTGGTTCAATAACGTTGAGACCAAGCCGGGGATGGGTTATCCAACCGATTGGGAAAATCAGGAGAAATGGAAAGGGGGCTGGAAGCTTGATAAATCAACACTCCGCCCACAGATGGGCAGCAAGCCGGGTATCATGAAGAATATATTTTCCAACCCTTACCTGCCCCAGATTGATGATTATTATGAGCCGTTTACCTTCAATTACAGCGTGTTACATTCTTCTGCAAAGTTTGTAACTCCACCATCAGCAAGGCCACATTCCATGATTACCGGCCTTCGGATGGACAAAATAGAGAAAGGTCCAAACTGGGACGACGATCTGGGTGGCGCTTTTGCGGAACGAAGCAAAGAGAAAAACTTCGAAGATATTGACAAAGAGATATACAGCAAGTTCGAGAATGCTTTTATGATGTACCTGCCACGCCTGTGCGAACATTGCCTCAACCCAACCTGTGTGGCAGCTTGTCCTTCAGGAGCTATTTACAAGCGCGAGGACGACGGTATTGTGCTTATCGACCAGGATCGCTGTCGCGGATGGCGCCAATGTGTAAGTGCCTGCCCGTACAAAAAAATCTATTTCAACTGGAAAACCAAGCGTTCCGAAAAATGCACCCTGTGTTACCCGAAAATTGAGAACGGAGAACCAACCATTTGCAGCGAAACCTGCGTTGGCCGGATCAGGTATATCGGCGTGATGTTGTACGACGCTGATAAAATCAAAGAATCAGCCTCAACTGATAATCCGGTTGATTTGTATCAGGCTCATCTCGATATTTTCCTTAATCCCAACGATCCTGTAATTGCCAAAGAAGCACGCAAACAAGGGATTCCGGATAACTTTATAACCGCTGCCCAAAATTCACCGGTTTACAAAATGGCCTTAGATTGGAAGGTTGCATTTCCGCTTCACCCCGAGTACCGCACCTTACCTATGGTTTGGTACACTCCGCCCCTCTCTCCCATTCAGGAAGAAGTGGAAAGTGGGAAACTGGGATTTAATGGTATTATTCCAGATGTTGATATGCTGCGTATCCCTGTTAAATACCTCGCAAATATGTTCACTGCCGGCGACGAAAAACCGGTAAGGGAAGCCCTGGTAAAGATGCTCGCCATGCGTGCTTTCATGAGAAGCAAAACCGTTGAAAATAGTATTGATGAGAAGGTTTTAGAGGGAACCGGACTAACACAGGAAATGGTCGAAGAAATGTATCGCTACATGGCCATTGCCGATTATGAAGACCGCTTTGTTATTCCTGTTTCGCATAAGGAATACGCCTTTGATGCTTTTGGCGATAAGGCCGGATGTGGCTTTAGCGATGGTGAAGGCTGCGGCAGCATGGAAAGTCGTTTAAAAAACCTGTTTGGAGGAATGTAAAATGCTGAAAACCTATAGAATATTATCCCTTTTGTTAACTTACCCCAACGAGGAAATTTACAATTTTTTACCCCAGGTAAAGTCTTCGCTTAAGGAGGAGAATTTATTGGATACTGAAACAATTACCGGGATTGATGTATTTGTCGATTTTTTTGCCCGGAAACCACTCACATCCTGGCAGGAATTTTATGTGCAACTCTTCGATTATTCGCGTTCGGTTTCACTTTACCTGTTTGAGCATGTGCATGGCGATTCGAAAGACCGCGGACAGGCAATGGTTGACCTTATCGAACTTTATAAGGAAAACGATTTGCAGATCAGCCAATCGGAATTACCCGATTTTCTGCCTGTGTTCCTTGAATTCCTTGCATTGCAAACATCTGCGAAAGCAAGTGAATATCTGACTGAGATTATTGACATTGTCGGGTTCATTCACAGAAAGCTTGAAGAGAAAGATAATCCGTATAAGTATCTTCTGTCAGCTATTATTAGCTTGTCGGCCGAACAACCTGCCGAAGCAAGAATACAACAAATGGTAACCAACATGCCCGAAATCAGCATCGACGAAGCTTACGAAGAAAAACCGGTGACATTTGCCAGCGATAATCCATGTACAACCTGTAAATCATAGATCTTATGGATAATTTTATCAACAACCTGTTATTTACCTATCTACCACACATCGCGATGACCTTGTTCTGGTTTGGTATAATTACCCGTATTGTAATGTCTCCTCAATCCTTGCAGGCCGAATCGAGCCAGTTTCTATCAAAAAAAGGGCAACGATGGGGCGGAAACCTGTTTCATTATGGCATTCTCATGGTATTCGTCGGGCATTTCACGGGTCTTTTTACACCGGAAAACCTCTACCACCTGTTTATGACTACTGCCACGAAAAGAGCGTTGGCAATCACGATGGGATCTATTTTTGGCACCTCCGCTCTTGTGGGAATCATCATACTGCTTAGCAGGCGATTAAAGAATGAAAGAATAAGAATAAACAGTAAACCCCAGGACGTTTTGCTGCTTATATTACTCCTGGTTGAGATGGGGCTGGGAATGATTTCCATAACTATCACAGCCGGTTCTTCCGTTGAAAATTATGCGGAGCTGGGCGCCTGGGCGCAAAAGGTTATTACTTTTCAGCCTGATGCAGGTGCTTTAATTGCAGGCCACAGCCTGATTTACAAGTTGCATATCGTAACAGGGCTTATCATCTTCATGATCTTCCCTTACACAAAACTTATGCACATGTTTGTGATGCCGGTTGCTTATTTTTTCAGATCGGGTTACCAACTGGTGAGGCGCGGGTTTACGAAACGGCCGGTTTAAAGATATTTAAACCTGGCTTCGGTTAATAGTCAGGTATCTATACTGATTAAAAGACTTCAGCAAAAAACTGATACCGATTCATTTACCGGAATGTTTGTGGAGAATTATGTAGCCAAATCGCCGGATTCCAATGACGTTACAAATTTTCGTCCGTATTCTTCACTCATCTTTAATGATGCTTCGTCAGGCGCCCAGATAAACCGGAGCGGTTCCTGTACGATTTCAAATCCGGATTCTTTCAGGGTATCTTCAATTATTTTTGTTGATACATCGTGCCAACCAAAACATCCAAAAGCTGCTGCCTTTTTATTTACAAATTTCAGGCCTTT
>JBBSBT010000363.1:0-4084 GCA_038250985.1 Bacteroidales bacterium | reverse complement strand
TGAACCTCCACTCCTATACAAAGCACTGAATCTGCGGTTCCGGCTAATATAGATTTCATTCCTGTGATAAGCGCCAGTCCGCCGGAAGCACATGCGCCTTCGACGCTGATGGAAGGTTTGTAACGCAGTCCTTTGTCAACCATAGGCATAAAAGCACCCAGGTGAGCCTGTTTATTAAACCGTGCCGCCATAAAATTGCCGACAACACTTTCGTCAATATTCTGAGTTCCTCCAACCTGTGCAAGCACAGCCTGTCCGGATTCTTTCAGGTAATGCTCAAGACCGGGGCGTTCTTTGCGTGGATTAAATTCCCTGCGGCCGGTACCCAGTGATATGGTGTTGTACCCGGCCGTCATATATATTTTACGCGATGGTTTTGTCATTTCGAAAGTATTTTAGAGATTGAATAAATTATCAAAATTGCAGAAATATATTATTGAAATGAGAAGCTGGAAGTCCGGAGTCCGGAGTCAGAAGATAGTTAAATCCTTGTTTACACCATATGTCCTCCTCACCCTGTTTCCCCCTTATCGCATTTCAAATTCCCAATTTATGCCAAAAAATATATTTTTACAGGCTCTTAATCTGATTACAAATATTGGTTTATCGGTCCGTATGCATGAAAGAATCCTGTCAGAAGAACGGTATTCACATCTTGTTCGCTATGGGCAACACCGTCGCTAACGAGTTTACGGGCGATTTCGCGGGAGTTATGGGAAAAAGCAATTGCAAGTCCGGCTCCCTTGCCCGGAGACACCTGCAGAGCTTTAAAAGCGGGTTTCAGAATATTATCTTTATCCGAAACCTTTACCAGGGTTTTCCATGGCAATACTTCAGCCGGAACATCACCAAGCCAGGTATCGGCCAGTTCCCTGAAAGTGGCGATATCGATATATGAACCCGAAGATTTATCAATTACAGCTACAGGCTTTCCTTTTTCATATTTCAGAAAACCGTCTTTCTGGCTTCCGTCGCTGAATTGTCCGCCTTTTACGCCTCCCAGCACAAGCTCGTCGAGGAGGCTGCTGTGAAGCTTTTCCACTTGCATATGCGGCTGCATCACGCGAAGTATAAACTGAACCACATCGAGACCCACATAATCAATAAGCTGGAAAATACCCATCGGTCGCGAGAGGAAATCGCGCGTAACCCGGTCGATGCAATAAATGGCTTCGTGCAGTGGCATTTCGGCTGACAGGCGCTCAGCTTCACTTATCCCGAATAATGCATCCCTCATAAAATGGCCGTTCCCGATAAAGCCGGCGATATCGTTTGAGGGAACTACCGTTTTACGCAGGTTGGAGGCATATTTATTCGCAAACTCCAGCATTTCAGCCGGGTTTTCAGCAATAGTAATCAGTTCAACCAGCTTCTGTATGGCCGGTGGGTTATAAAAGTGAAATCCAAGAATTCGTCCATCAAGAGCTGCATTTTTATTCAACCCGCCGATAGGTACCGAGGATGTATTGGTAAAAAACCATGGTTTCAGCTTGTTGTTTTCATTGATCTGGCGAAAGAGTTTTTCCTTTAGCGCCTGGTTTTCGCTTACCGCCTCAAAAACAAGGGTGGAGTCATAGGCGGCTTCGATACGGGTAGTGGTGCGTACAACACTCAATACATCCACGACGTACGCATCAATAATATCGCTGTTTTCAATCAGTCCAGCCTTGTCGGCGTAAACACGGCGCAGGGAAACTACTTTTTTCTCGGCCGCCTTCAGCACCTGCGACCTTAAATACTTCAAAAGTCCGGCCAGCCCTTCATCGGAAGTATCAATTGCATTAATAACAAATGCTTTCCCCTTATTTTCGGGTTTCAGCATCTGGTCGGCCATTTCGATGGCGGTAAGTAACAGTATTCCGCTGCCCATTTTCCCGGCTGCACCTAGGACTGATACTTTTTGTATTCGGTTTATATATTCCATTGATGGTTTTGGATTTATGGGTTAAGAGTTGGTAAGAGTGAAGCTCTATTAACCATTAACTTTTTACAATTAACTAATCTACCACTGCGGCTTCCTTTTCTCCAGGAAGGCTTTCATGCCTTCGGTGCCCTGATTGCCAAAAAGCTGGCCGAATGATTGGGCTTCGAGCAGGCTTCCCTGCGCCAGCGATACCTGGTAGCCCTGCCGGGCAACAAATTTTACGCGTTTAACGGCCTCCGGACCTTTTGAGGCAATCACGGCAGCAATACGCAATACTTCTTCCATCAGGTGTTCCGGTTCGGTTACTTTTTGCACCAGGCCAATGCGCAAAGCATCAGCAGCCGTGAGCATTTCACCGGTGGTAAGCATAAAAAGGGCATCGCCCATTCCGATCTGCCGTGGAAGCCGTTGTGTACCCGAATAACCCGGAATAAGTCCGAGGTTAACTTCGGGTTGTCCGAATTTAGCATTGCTCGAAGCAATGCGGAAATCGCATGCCAGGGCCAGTTCCAGTCCTCCGCCCAGGGCAAATCCATTGATAGCTGCAATCACCGGTACGGCAATAGTTGAGAAACCCCTGAATGTGTTTTGTCCGCGTATAGAGAAAGCTTCGGCTTCAGCAGAAGTCATATTAACCATTTCGGCTATGTCGGCACCGGCAACAAAAGCCTTCCCGACACCGGTAATCACAACAGCCCTGATACCGGGATCAGCTGCTTCGTTGGCAATAAGATGATCCATTTCATCGAAAAAGGCTGTGTTAAGCGCGTTAAGGCTTTCGGGCCGGTTAATGGTTACCAGTAGCAGGCTGTCGATGTGTTCGGGGTGAAGGATTTTATATTCCATTGGTAAGGGGGCTGAATTGCGTTTAAGTTTTCCGGTTATGGAAACAAATATAAATCTATTTCTATATAAGAAACAATTCCCCTATAAAAAAGTTGGATTCTTTCACGATGAATCCCTTATATCTATAGAATACGGCTCTGGTTTTGAGGTAAGGCATTTCCGCTATTTTTAGAAAATATCGAACTTATTATTTTTTTTTATATTCAGCCCTGGTGAGTGAAAATATAATTAATAAAGTCCTTTCACACGTGGTTTTCCCGCTATAAAATCCTTCAGGTAAAAGGGCTCACAATAAGCAAGATCGGCAAAATTATGATTTACGAACTCTGTTTCGGCCAGCATACATATGGCTTTGGCCGACAGGGAAATGTTGTCGAAAAAGGTAAATTTGTTTTTTAACTCCAGCAAGGAAATGCATTTTGAAGCTCCGTCACCAAAATAAAAAATATCCTTCCCGGCAAACGAAGCAAATGAATCTTCAGTAATTACACTTGCGTTTACCGCTTCAACAACCTGCAGGTTTTGATCAAACATGGCCGTAAAAACTTCCATACGCCGGGCATCAATCATAGGGCAAAACAAAATATTACCGGTATTTATTTTATCTTTTTTGCATTGCTGGAGAGCCTGCCACACAAGTGATTTTAATGTGTCGATGGCTATAAGCGGTTTATCGAGAGCATAGCATAGTCCTTTGGCAGAAGAAACACCGATACGCAGGCCGGTATACGATCCAGGCCCCATGCTTACTGCAACAGCATCCAATTGTTGATACGATAATCCGGCTTCAGTAAAAACATCGGCTATATACCCGGTAAGTTCTGCTGAATGCTCCCGGGTTCCCACAGATTCGCGGATAGCAAGCAGTTCGCCATCTCGTACCAATGCCACCGAACAGATGGATGTTGCTGTTTCGATACCCAGTATTAAAGCCATAATTAAATTATTTAATGGATGCGAAATTACAAAAATAAGAGTTCCGGGTTCCGGTTTCCATCTTAAGGAAACCGGAACCCGGAACAGGGTGCCTTTTATTTTACTTTATCAAAGCCTTTAATACCTTATTCGGTATATAAATCTTTAGGATCAACCTTATTTACCTTATCGCCGTCTTTAAGTTTTTTGGAAACGGCCCGGTAGGGGGCTGTTATTATTTCCTGTCCTTCTTTCACGCCTTCGATGACCTGTATATACATGTTATCCTGTATACCGGTTTTCACTTTCACCATTTTTGCAACGCCGTTATCATAAAGGAAAACGTATTCCTGTACCACTTCTGCTTTCTTTTTTGTCTTCTGATCATCCTGTGCCTGC
>JBBSBT010000362.1:0-4084 GCA_038250985.1 Bacteroidales bacterium | reverse complement strand
CGAAAACCTGATTAAATATTGCCGTACCGATGAAGCTTATGCTTCACTGAAAGATGTCCGTACTATGGAAAAACGCGATTCGATGGAAAGTTTCTTTTTTGCCGAAACGCTGAAATATGCTTTTTTGCTTTTCGATGATTCAGGAAAGCTGAACTTCCATAAAGTGATATTCAACACCGAGGCGCATCCGTATAAAAGAGGTTAGGGATTGGTTTATATGAAAAATCCGGATGTGATTTTTATTCACCTCCGGACTTTTAATTTATAACAGAAAAGCAATTCGGATATTACACTGCTGTCACAAGGAAATAATTCTTCTTTCCTTTTTGTACTAAAATATATCTCTTGTTCAGAAGATGAGCGGAGGTAATCGTTGATTCTTCAATGGCTTTTTCCTTGTTAACCTGCACGCCGCCGTCTTTGAGCATCCGCCGGGCTTCGCCTTTGGACGGGAAAATACCTGTTTTCTCCGAAAGGAAATCCACCATTCCTATCCCGGCTTCAAGTTCCGTAAGGCTGATTTCGCTTTGTGGAACACCGTCAAAAACGCCAAGCAGTGTTTTTTCATCGAGCTGGCGAAGGGTTTCGGTAGTGCCTTTACCAAACAATATGCCTGAAGCTTCCACGGCCTGGTCGTATTCAGCCTGGCCATGCACGCGTAAAGTGAGGTCCATGGCAAGGGCTTTCTGCAAAGCGCGTAGATGTGGCGCCTGCGCGTGCTCCACTTCCAATGCCTCTATTTCCTGCCTGCTGAAAAGGGTAAATATGCGGAGATATTTCTTCGAGTCCTCATCGCTGCAATTGAGCCAGAACTGGTAAAAGGCATAGGGCGAAGTCTTTTCGGGATCGAGCCATATATTGCCTTTTTCGGTTTTCCCGAATTTTCCCCCATCAGCTTTTGTAATCAGCGGACAGGTGAGGGCAAATGCCTCGCCCCCGCTTTTACGGCGGATAAGTTCAGTACCGGTAAGTATATTTCCCCATTGGTCGCTGCCGCCCATTTGCAGCTTGCAGTTTTTATTTTCGTAAAGATGCAGAAAATCGTATCCCTGAACCAGCTGGTAGGTGAATTCAGTAAATGAAAGACCGGTTTCGAGCCGTTTTTGTACCGAATCCTTAGCCATCATGTAGTTAACGGTAAGGTGCTTTCCCACTTCACGCAGGAACCCAAGGAATGAAAATTCCTTCATCCAGTCGTAGTTATTTACTATTTCGGCATGGTTTGGCTTTGACGTTTCAAAATCAAGGAATTTAAGCAATTGAACTTTTATACACTCCTGGTTATGGCGAAGCAATTCTTCACTCAGCAGGTTACGTTCCTCGCTTTTTCCTGAGGGATCACCGATCATTCCGGTGGCTCCTCCAACCAATGCCAGCGGTTTATGCCCGGCTAACTGCAAGTGTTTCAGCATCATAATCGAAACCAAATGACCGATATGCAGTGAGTCGGCAGTAGGATCTATGCCAACATAAGCCGTAGTCATTTCTTTATCAAGCTGTTCAGCGGTGCCGGGTGTTACATCGTGTATCATCCCGCGCCAGCTCAGTTCATCAACAAAAGTCATAAAATCAGTATTTGGCGGCAAAGTTAGCAAAACAATTGATTGGCATTGCCTGCGAAACGTAACTTTCAGCCGGAAGTCCTGATAGAAGCAACCCCGGGAAAAGAGTTATTGATTAAACGAAATATTTTTGGATCCACATTTTAAATATTGGATCACTTATTTTAACCGTTCTGCCTGAAACTTCAATTATTTCTTTATTTTCGAGTGCAATCTGCATTTTTCTAATATTCCCTGGCGTCCCAAGGTTATACTTTTTAACTACTTCAAAAGCGCTCAATTGTTTTTCGCCTTGTATTATACTACTTTGTAATATACTATTTTGTATAGTTTTTATCTGTCTATATATCAACAATATAAAGTAATTTATTTAACTTATTCACATCCTTACAAACCAAGTAGACGTGTTAAAAATAAAGCAAATATACTATGGTGCAACGAAAAAGTGGCAGTGCTCAAAGCTGTGTAGAGATACTGTCAAAAAATTCATAGTTTTGCAGCATGATACTTGTTACCGGTGGAACCGGATTGGTTGGATCCTATCTTTTATACGAGCTTACACGCAAAGGCCATAAGGTACGGGCACTGCTGCGACCCGGGAAAAAGCCCTACGACACCCGGAAGTTGTTCAGCTGTCTTTCCTCTGAAAATGAAAATCTGATCGACCAGGTTGAGTGGATAGAGGGGGATGTGCTTGATCCGTATTCGTTGCAACAAGCCATGCAGGGGGTTGATTACGTGTACCATTGTGCAGCAATCGTTTCATTCAATCCCCGTGAACTCAAGGCGATGCTTGAGGTGAACATAGATGGAACATCAAATGTGGTGAATGCATGTCTGCAGAACGGTATCAAAAAGCTGTGTCATGTGAGTTCCATTGCTTCACTGGGACAAGCTGAAAAAGGCGAAGTAATTGACGAAAATTCAAAATGGAAGACCTCACGCATTAACAGCGGTTATGGCATCAGCAAATACGGTGGGGAGCGGGAAGTGTGGAGGGGAATTGAAGAAGGTTTGAATGCTGTTATTGTAAATCCCTCCGTTATTATTGGAGCCGGATGTCATCCCAGGGCCATCAACAGGCTGTTTCACAGCATTAAAAACTTTATCCCGTTCTATTCGTTGGGGGTGAACGGATACGTAGATGTGCGCGATGTTGTAGGCGCAATGATACTGCTGATGGAAAGTGATATCAGCGGAGAGCGTTTTGTGCTTAATTCCGAAAACCTCTCACTCAGGGAATTCTTTATTAAAGCTGCCGAAATACTTGGCAAGCCTCATCCCAGTATAGCCGTAAATGGTTCGCTGATGATGGCAATAGCCTGGATTGATGAAATGCGAGCCCGGCTTACAAAATCCAGTCCGCTTTTAACCCGCGAAAACGTACGGGCAGCCCTTTCGAAATCATATTATTCGGCCGAAAAATTCTGCTCGGCATTTCACTATTCCTTTATTCCAATGAACGAAAGCCTTGCTGAAACATTCAGGATAATGAATGGGAAACAGAAATAATCCAAAAGCGGTTTCGTAAACCTGTAGTATCAAAACTTATTTTACCTGTTTGGTTTAGTCCCTGATTCCGGGGTTATTTTATTTGTCTTTTGCCATAAATGAAGACTGCCGGATTTCTCCGGCAGTCTTTTTGCTGTGTAGTGGCAAAGGGAAGTAATACGAGCTGTATGAGTATTTTTAAATCTCCTGACCTGTTTTGCAGAATCAAAAGCGATAATCAATTGTCCGTTCTCCATCTTTCCTTACGGGCCGGTAGAGACCGGGTAACCAAAAACAAAAGTTAACCAAAAACCACTTTACCAACTTTGTTCATTAGTTTATTGACAACAAGCGAAAAGGTAATAGGCTCAAATCAAAAATATATTGATTTTTTTTTTATTTAAAACTACACCATACTGTAATTCAATAGGATGTAAATATTTTTTTATATAAAAAACATGTCAGAATATAGCGGTTTTGGGACATGTGGAATAAAGGATTTTGTTTCTGAATTCATAGTAATCTGTCCCGGAAAATTATTTCTCCGTTTTGAATATGAAATGATTTAATCAGGATGTTGTAATACCGATAAAATGAAAAGGGAAATGACCTATTTCAGTTCAAAGGAAGTCTGTCCTATTTCGCGGTCTTCAGTGAAAATGTTCACATAATACCGGCCTTTGAGGAACTCTGAGCCACTGGCAGGTTGTTCAAAGTAGGTGCAGACATCAGCGGCATCCCCTTCATAATTGAGGGTTTCCATGGTCGAAAACTGTAGTGTCTGCCCAAGGAACTGGAACGTATAGGCCGGGCCGCGTGTCAGGATTGTATTATCAGGACGGGCAATACGCACAAAGAACCGTTTGTAGCCTGAACTGACTAATTTATTTTCGCCCACTGTAAAGCAGACTTTAATTTTATCCACTCTTGTTGCCTTATCCGTTTCTTTTTCACTGTCAACACCTTTTGATTTATATGCAACAGCTGAAATTTTATAGGCTTTGAGTATGGCTGCCCCGCTGATTTTTTCG
>JBBSBT010000361.1:0-4124 GCA_038250985.1 Bacteroidales bacterium | reverse complement strand
CCGTTTCCGTAAATCCAGCCCGGCAGATTGTGATACAAAGGAACTGACACTCCTCTTTCCCTGGCCATACCTGTAAGCATTTTCAGGTAGTCGCCATAATATCTCCGCCAGAACAGGTGCCACTCATAATCACGGCCACGGTCACCTTTTGACGCATATGGAAGTTTGCCGTCGGGAGGGAGTTGCACTCCGGCGAAGTCCCTGTAATAAGTTCCCCACAAAATGTTTAGTTCACTTACATTTTTAAATTTTTCAGATAAGTACGCAATGAAATGATCTTTCACCGCATTGCCATAATCTGCCTGCCTGGTCAGCCACGAAAACACACCGATCTCGTTACAGATCTGCATCATAATTATCGGGCCACCGGCTGTGCCCTGGCGTTTGCTGATAAACGGCATTACCTGGTCATACCAGAGACTTACTTTTTCAAGGTATTTGTCATTAAAAAGGCTTACACCGTCGCTTGGTACTATATCGCCTTTACGGTTACGCATTTTTGCTTCCTCGCCATACTGATCCATAAACCAATCCGGAAGGCCGGCTCCGCGGAACTCAGCCAGGATAAATGGCCCGGGTTTTACGATGCAGTTTAAGCCGTGAGACTGGCATCGCTCTAGCCAGCCTGAAAGATCGCGTTCGGGGATCGATGCACCGGTAAAATCAAAAACCGATTCTTCCGGCTCGTGCCACGCCCAGGGAACATAAGTGCTGATAGTGGTTAAACCGGCTTCTTTTGCGGCCTCCAGGTGCGTGTCCCATAGTTCACGCTTAATCCTGAAATAATGAACCTCGCCCGAGATGAGAAATATTTTTTTACCGTTGAGGTAGAAACTGTCTTGTTTAATAGTAAATGTCATACTAAATATATTTTAATGATTTTGTTCGGATTCGGGGTGCCAGGATGCTGAGCGGAGCCGAAGCATCGGGTTCCATCGTCAACAGTCAGTTGGTACTTTTGTTTATCCTAAAGTTGGTTCCGTGGTATTATTTTCTCCGTTTGCGTTCTCTGCATTTCTTTGCCTGAGAATTTCCTTGATTTCGTACGAGCGTTTCTCAGTAAGTGAGTATTTGAGCACAAGGAAAATAGACAGCAAACTCAATAGGAACGGCAACCCGATTTCGACAATACGCATCATCAGAAGGGTATAAGGAGTTTGCTGGGTGAGTGGCATTATGGCGTCTTCGATGGCTCCAAGATCTGTATCAAGGGATGCCAGTGATGAGCTTGTCTCAATTTTGGCAATCTGCTCTCTCACCCCTTTAATTTCCGTCATGATCTGGGCATAATGCTTATCTGTTTCTTCCTTTTTAATCATTTTGGGAACCAGGGCTTTGGATTCAAGATGCGATATAAGCTCGAATGAAGTAACCTTTGCTTTTTCGAATTTGGTCTGAAGTGTAAGCGCAACAGCTTCGTTCGCAAGTTTAATTACCACCGAGTCCTGCGGCCTTGATCCAATTGCATTCAAGCGCGACTGAATGATTTCCAACCCGTTAACGGTTGACTTTGTGACGGATAAAGCGTCCCTAAGTGCTGATTTCCTGTCGTTTTGATATGCAGCAATATTTTGATTGGCCTCGTTATCCTTCTTTGCAGATTCTTTTTCAAGATATACAACATAAATTTTTGACTCATCCAGAGCATCTTTACATTGTTCTTTTGTAGTTTTGAGCAACGATGCCGTTGTGCCTTTGAAACCTTCATCTCCGTTCCATATCTGTACCTTACTCCGTAGTTCCCTGACATTTCCCTGCAGGCTATCCACTTTAGTTACCTGTGCTTCATCGAACATGGTAAAAACAATCAGCGCACCCGCAACAAAACTGGCGAAGGCTGTTCCCATTTTTATAAACCACCAGAATATGGCATAATAACTTCCCTCGGAGCGTTTCCCGGTGTTTAATTCATCTTCATCGCAAATATCACCAACCATCGACGAACCAAGAGTGAAGAAAAACAACATGCCGGCTGATAGTAAAACGGTGGGTATAAGGATCAGGTAAGGATGCTGTGGGTTATAACAAACTATTTTTGAGAGTTGTGCTACGCTCATCAGAACCATAGCAATTACAAGCGTACTTCGTTTTCCTAATTTTGGGCTTATCCAATTGAGCGGGAATACGGCCAGTACACCGGTGATGGCCCATACGGTTCCGTTTATTCCTAGCATGGTCGCACCGGCAACTTTATCGCCACCGAAAACATAAAAGATAGGAATATAGGAACCAAGTAGCTGCACAAAATTGAAGCCCATGGCCAGGGTAAAAACCGTAAGGGTAAGCATGACGAAGTTCCTGTTTGAAACAACCAGTTTCATGTCTTTCCAGAAGTGTGTCTTTTCCTGCTTCTTAACTTTTATAAATCCCGGCTCACGTAATTTGAAAAACCACCAGAATGAAAGAGGGATTAAAATGGCTGCAATCATTATGGAAACATAGCGCATACCATCGGCTTCATTACCTCCGGGACCTTTAAATATTTCCATGCTGGCAATGGCGAAAAGCCAGGGAGTGCTCATGGCAAACAGGTTACCGACGAAGCTTTTAGCGCTGAACAGGCGGGTACGTGCATGCGAATCAGTTGTCATTTCCATACCAAGTGCACCGTGAGGAATCTCAAAAATATTTACTGCTGTGAAAAATAACAGCAATGTAATCAGTATATAAACAAGCTGAAATGCATGGTAGCTTGATTCAGTCGGGAACCAGGTCTGGACCATTTCACCTTTGGGAATCCACCACATTACTACAAAAGTAACTGCAACCAGTATTCCGCCTACAAGAAGGTAAGGGCGACGCCGCCCCCATCGGGTTCGGGTATTGTCTGATAAATGACCTATGATCGGGTCGGAAATTGCATCCCAAAGGCGGGGGATAATAAGGATAAAACCCAGCCAGAAGGCACTGAGTCCCAAGCTGATATTCCCCATCAGCCCGACTAATATTCCGGCTACATTGAACAACGCAATGGGAATAATACCTCCGGCACCATAGGCCGCTAATTGTCCAAAGGGGATATGGCCTTCTGATTTTGTCCTTTGATCTGAACTTTGTGCCTGTTCTTTCATAATAGTGCCTTAAAGTTAATGGATTCGTTTAACATACGAAACAATGGCTAATAATAAATAACAACTTCGGCCGGAATCTCTTTTACTGCAATTTCCTTTTCATTAAATTTTATTTCATTTCCGTTTGCCAGAAGTTTTATATCGCCGGTTTATAACCCTTCAAGGGTTTTAAACCCTTGAAGGGTTCGTTAATAAAAAATACTACCTCTGCCGGGATCACTTTTACTACTATTTCCTTTTCATTAAAGTATTTTACTTCATTTCCGTTTACCGGAAGTTTTATACCGCCGGTTTATAACCCTTCAAGGGTTTTAAACCCTTGAAGGGTTCGTTAATAAAAATTACTACCTCCTCCGGAATTACTTTTACTACAATTTCCTTTTCATTAAATTTTATTTCATTTCCGTTTGCCAGAAGTTTTATATCGCCGGTTTATAACCCTTCAAGGGTTTTAAACCCTTGAAGGGTTCGTTAATAGTAAATAACAACTTCTGACGGAATCTCTTTTACTGTAATTTCCTTATTGTTAAAGTCTTTGATTTCTTTTCCGTTTAAGGTAACTTTTAGTGGAAGTTTTGAACCGTTGAAGTTTTTAATCTTAATCCCATTACCGGGAAGTTTTACATCTCCTGAAATTTTAAAATTGTACGCATTCTTATCCTTTTTTATGGAGTATGATATCTCACCGTAATAAGTAGGCAGGTTTTCAACCGACATTCCTGCAGGCGAATCAATCCAGTCCTGGTAGAGAGCCGGGGCTAACACAAGCGACTGATCGTATTCGTTTTCGTAAACAAACATGGAGCGGATGGCATTGATAAAATCGCTTCCGACCCAGGTATGCGGCATATCACCTATATAACCGGGATACCGGTAATCTTTCCAAACAACTTCTGCCCAGTGGTTCCATCCTTTTGGACGCTGATCATCCAGGAAAAATTTAATTAATTCGTGAGCCCGTTCCGGTTCGTCGAGAATTATGAATGAGCCGATCAGCCGGTTTTCGTATGGAGTGTAATTAACCCAATCCAGTTTGCCGTCTCTGCGGTTTTT
>JBBSBT010000360.1:0-4129 GCA_038250985.1 Bacteroidales bacterium | reverse complement strand
TCATATTGTTTATTTACTCCTACTATTTTGTAATCAATAGCTTTACCTGCGTGGTCAAATACCAGTTTTTGAAAGCAAACGCCTTCGCCCATATTTGAATATAGGTTCCGGAACCTTTCCTCGCTTTCGCGAAGCGCCTGTTCTGCTTTCTTTTGCTCGGTTATATCAGTATCTACCCCGCGGTATCCCATAAAGTTGCCTGCTTCATCCATCACAGGCATTCCTATGGTTGAAAGAATTACAACATGGCCATCTTTATGAAGGTTGGAATTTTCAAAGTTTTTAAAGCTTTGTTTTTCTGAAAAAGCTTTGATAGATGTGTTTTTCAGTTCTTCAGCTAATTCGGGAACAAAAAAATCGTAGAAATGCTTTTTGCCAATAATTTCGTCAGTTGAATATCCAAGAATGTCCTCGCTGATTTTGTTGACATAAGTATATAATCCTTCGGAATCGGTTTCCCAGATGAATTCGCCGGCAAGTTCAGCTATCTGCTGAAATCGTTTTTCACTGGTCCGCAGAGCCATTTCGGCTTCCAGGCCCCGCTGCAGTGTCTGCTTTTTTTCGAAGGCTGCTTTAATTGCCGGTACAAGACGGATAATGTTTTGCTTTAATACGTAATCATCGGCCCCGGCTTTCATGCATTCAACAGCAACTTCTTCGTTCATCGATCCCGTTACCAGTATAAATGGAGTAAGCGGCGCCAGTTCCTTACGCAGCAGCAGGGCTCGCATACCATCGAACCTTGGCAGGGAATAATCACACAGTATGAGGTCGGGTATAAAATCTGTTAATGCTGAAATAAAATCTTCTTTCGATTCAACTATCCTGTCCTCAAAATGAATTCCGTCTTTATTGATCAGCCGCTTCTCTATTGCTACATCACTCTCGTTATCTTCAACAAAAAGTATGCGTAAAAGTTGTTCCATATCCGTTTATCTTGTGGGTGGAGGTTCATTAATTACCAGCCAGTAAAGGCCCATGTATTTTATTGCTTCCGAGAACTGATTAAAATCAACGGGCTTACGAATATAACTGTTTACTCCCAGGTCATAACTTTTAATGATGTCCTGCTCTTCCTTTGACGAAGTGAGGATAACTATCACCTGGCGATGGGTGCGCGGATCATTACGCAATCGTGCCAGCACTTCAATACCGTCAACAATCGGCAGGTTGATATCGAGAAGCACAAGTGCAGGCTGTTGCGATACATTCCGCCCTTTGTAAATTCCTTCGGCAAACATATAATCCAGCGCTACCTGTCCATCTTCAGCTACGATTACCTCGTTTGTAATATGTTCTTTCAATAATGCCCGCCGTGTCAGTTCGACATCACTCGCATTATCTTCAACCAGCAGTATGGCTCTGTTTTCAAATTTCATCAATCGTTTTTTTTGTCGTAACCATGATAATTCTTTAGATTACAGGTCTGTTTCATACTGCTCAAGGCGACTTGAACCTTCTTGATACATAAGAATGCCATGTGATTTTCCTATCCAAAACATGATATAAATATACGAATATATTTATTCGATAAAATTACTTATTTTTTTGAATGTTCCGACAGAAAAAGGAAATGGTTATTTTAGGGAGCAAGGGAAAACAGCACTTTGTTCCGGGAAATGATGACAGGCATTCAGTCTTTTGTCAATTGGGCGGGGCAGAGGCATACTTTTTTTATATCACAAAGATTTAATACCCGGTTAATTGATCTGCCTGATTAGGTTGATTTTTTTTAATTCAGACTGAATGTTTAATAGCAAAGTTGCATCATACCAGTTGAGGTAAATCATTTTTATAAGATAATATCAGGATGCTACCGATTCCTGTTTGCTCTTACATAAAGGCTCAAGTCTTTTGGCAGGCAGCCGGTCTTGAAACAGAACCATTTTTTTACTATATTTGTAGATGCTTTTACCCTCAAAAAAACAAGATAGTATTTGAAGTAATTACCATGAAAAAAAAATCCGAACTGCAAAATACCGAACAGGAATCTGCCAATTCATCCAAAAGTGTTCCTCTCAAGATAAAAACAGATCAATTTCCGATCGTAGGCATAGGTGCTTCGGCTGGAGGGCTTGAGGCGCTGGAACAGTTTTTTGTAAATACGCCTGCCGACAGCGGGATGGCTTTTGTGGTTATTCAGCATCTGGATCCCAATCATAAAGGTATCATGCGCGAACTGTTGCAGCGGATTACTGAGATGCAGGTGTTTACTGCAATCGACCGCATGAAAATAAAACCCGATTGTGTATATATCATCCCGCCGAATAAAAGCATGTCAATTCTTAACGGCGCCCTTCATTTGTTCGATCCTGTTGAAACACGTGGGCTCCGGTTGCCGGTGGATTTCTTTTTCCGTTCGCTGGCCGACGACAGGAATGAACAAAGCATTGGTATTATCCTTTCGGGAATGGGTTCCGATGGTAGCATGGGTCTTCGAGCCATAAAAGGGAAATCCGGGATGGTACTCGTACAGGATCCTGCCTCGGCCAAATTCGACAGCATGCCCCGCTCGGCTATGGATGCTGTGCAGGTTGATATTATTGCCCCTGCTACTGAACTCCCTGCAAAACTTATTGCCGCTCTGAAAATGCCAGTGCGGGTAAACGCCAGGCAGGAACTTGAGAAAGATACCAGCGCTCTCGAAAAAATCATTATCCTGCTGCGTTTGCAAACAGGCAATGATTTTTCGCAGTATAAAAAAAATACAGTATATCGCCGCATCGAAAGGCGCATGGGTATTCACCAAATCGACAGGATTGCCTCCTATGTCCGTTACCTGCAGGAGAACCCTGCTGAAGTGGAAATACTTTTCAAAGAATTGCTGATAGGGGTAACCAGTTTTTTTCGCGATACTGCCGTATGGGAGCATTTGAGGAATATCGTAATACCGGCCATGGTTGAAAGGTTGCCCATTGGTTATGTGATCAGGGTCTGGATTCCCGGTTGTTCAACCGGTGAGGAAGCCTATTCGCTGGCGATGGCTTTTAAGGAAGCCACGGAAAAAACAAACCTGAATAAAAATATCATCTTACAGATATTTGCTACCGATCTCGACAGCGCTGCTATTGAGAAAGCACGCAAAGGAATATACCCGGCTAATATTGTTGCCGATGTATCTTCAGCACAGCTGACCCGTTTTTTTGTAAAAGCTGACGAACAGTACCGGGTAAATGCCCCGATACGCGAAATGGTGGTGTTCGCTCCGCAAAACGTAACAAAGGATCCTCCGTTTACCAAACTTGACATACTTTCGTGCCGCAACCTGCTGATATACCTGGATGCCGATCTGCAGAAAAAAATCCTGGCGCTGTTCCATTACAGCCTCAACCAACAGGGAATTCTTATACTGGGCAGTGCCGAAACCAATGGATCTCAAACGGATCTGTTTTCGGTGATAGACTCCAAATTGCGAATCTATCAGCGATCAGGATCCCTGAAAGCGGATGATATGTTTGAATTTCCAAATTCCTTTTCTCACCCGCGGCCCGGTTTACCCGGAAATTCGAAGCCGGCGAAAGTAACCGAAAATCTGCAATCCCTTACTGACCAGCTTCTTCTACAACAGTTTTCGCCTGCCAGCGTATTAATAACCAGCCAGGGCGATCTGCTCTACATCACGGGAAGCACGGGAAAGTACCTGGAACCGGCGGCAGGCAAAGCAAATATGAATATTTTTGCCATGGCGCGCGAAGGTTTACGCAGCGAGCTTCCCAATGTTTTCAGGAAAGCCATGCAGAATTTCGAAAAAGTATACTTACATAACATCAGGATCGAAGGCGAAGGCCGCACCTGGTTGACTGATGTTACCATTCAGCAAATTGAAAAGCCGCTGCAGTTAAATGGCAAGATACTTATTGTTTTTAATGATATGCCCGACATAGTGCCGGCTGCATCAAAACCAGGGAAAGGAAAGGTACATCACATTGCATTACAAGCCGAGCTGGAACTTGAACTGCAAAGTGTAAAGGAATTACTGCAAAGCACCCGCGAAGAAATGCAGACCTCGCAGGAGGAACTCAAATCGACCAACGAGGAGTTGCAATCCACTAACGAAGAATTGCAATCCACCAACGAAGAGCTTACCACTTCGAAAGAAGAAATGCAGAGCCTGAACGAAGAGCTTCAT
>JBBSBT010000359.1:0-4143 GCA_038250985.1 Bacteroidales bacterium | reverse complement strand
GAGAGTTCGTTGATTTTTTTAAAAATGTCTGTCATTTTTCCAGTATTTATTTTTTAATAGTAGAGACGCGATTAATCGCGTCTCTACATGAATATTATATGGATTTTAATCCTTCAGCGTCTAACTACTTTTTTTTAATTTCTTCAATACTCAACAACACCACTTCCGCCGTTGCAGGCAGCGAAAAAGAGGGTTCAAAGTTATGATTTCCTACGGAAGAAACAGCATCTTTTATCGCCAGCCATACTGAAAATGCCAGCATAAGCGGAGGTTCACCCACGGCTTTGCTTTTACGTATGGTTCCTTCGTTGGGGTACCCGGCCAGGATTTCAACATTAAAAATGGCAGGAATATCATTCACCGTTGGAATTTTGTACGTATCAGGCGAATGGGTTAACAAATGGCCGTTTTTATCCCATTTTATTTCTTCGGTTGTTACCCAGCCAACGCCTTGTATAAATCCGCCCTCAATCTGGCCGATATCTATTTCTTCATTCAGCGAATCGCCTACATCGTGTAAAATATCTGTTTGTAAGAATTTTGATTCACCGGTTAATACGTCCACTTCCACTTCTGAAACAGCCATTCCGTAAGCATAGTAGTAAAATGGGTTGCCGAGTCCAAGCTCACGGTCGAAGAAAATTCCCGGAGTTTTGTAAAAGCCCGTAGCGCTCAGGCTAACCTGGCCCAGGTAAGCCTGTTTTACAAGGTCGCGGAAGGCAATTTTTACTTCGGGATGGGAATGACTGAAGACGTAATTTTCGGAAAAAATAACCTGCTCGCTGCTGATGGATTCATTTCCCATTTTTAGCTTTAATTCGTCAACAGCAATCTCCGACAAACGTGATTTAAGCTTGTCGATAGCATTTTTAACAGCCATTCCGTTCAGGTCGCTGCCGGCGGAAGCTGCTGTTGCAGAGGTATTGGGAACTTTTGAGGTATTGGTAGCGCTTATTTTTATAAATTCAGCAGAAACACCGAATTCGTCGGCAGCAATGCCATGTATTTTGGTATTCAGGCCTTGCCCCATTTCGGTTCCGCCGTGGTTAACAGCAATGGTTCCATCGTTATAAATATGTACCAAAGCACCGGCCTGGTTGAGGAAAGCCGTAGTAAATGAAATACCGAATTTTACCGGTGTAAGCGAAATGCCGCGTTTAACAAATTCATATTCCCGGTTAAATTTATCAATGGATTTTCTGCGTTCGTAATAGTTGGATGATGTCAGCAGCTTATCGTACATCACATGCAGATGATTGTTTAAAACAATTTCTCCGTAAGGTGTGGTGTTATTTTCGTTGATCCCGTAAAAATTAATTCGGCGGATTTCTGTCGCATCTTTTTTCAGAAACCGCGCCATCCTGTCGATGGCATTTTCAATTACAGCTATGCCCTGAGGTCCGCCGAAACCGCGGAAAGCCGTGTTTGAAGGCAAGTTTGTTTTATATGCTTTTCCAACAATTTTGACATCAGGGATATGATACGCATTTTCGGCATGAAGCATCGCCCGCTCAAGGATGGCACGACTGAGGTCAGTGGCTGTGCCGGCATCTGAATGTAACTCAACCGCGTAGGCCAGTATCATCCCGTTATCATTAAAAGCGATTCGGTATTCCGACAGGAAACGATGCCGTTTGCCGGTTATCTTCTGGTCGTCGTCGCGGAAGAGGTGAATACCGACAGGCCGGCGAGTGGCATTGGCAAGCAAAGCAGCCCAGGCTGCAATATGGTTTGCCTGTGTCTCTTTTCCGCCAAAGGCTCCGCCCATGCGTCGCACTTCCACATCCACTTCATTTTTAGCAATCCCAAGGACTTCGGCAACAATGGCCTGGGTTTCAGCCGGGTTCTGGCTCGAAGCATGGAGAAGCATCTCATGGCCTTCGCCAGGTATAGCAAGTGCCGACTGTGTTTCGAGATACCAGTGTTCCTGCGCCCCGGTTTCGAGTTCGCCCGAAAGCACATGCGGTGCTGATTCAAAAATCTTTTCAGCATTGCCACATTCAATAACCCGCGGAGGTGCAATCAGGGCTTGTTTTTTTATGGCATCCTGCAAAGTGAGAATGGTTTCAAGCTCTTCAAACTCAATACGGATAAGCTTTTCAGCCTTCAAAGCAATTTCTTCGTTTTCGGCGGCAATAAGGACAATGGCTTGCCCGATAAACGTAACTTCATCTACAGCAAGGCAGGGCTCATCATGAATTATTGGCCCCATCTGGTTTTCACCGGGAATATCTTTATACGTCAGAATGGCTGCGACTCCCTTTAGTTTCGAGGCAGTTTTTATATCAAGCAGGCTGATGCGTGCATGAGCTACCGGGCTGTAAACAACACGGCCAACTAACTGCCGGTGGGCTGTAATATCATTCACATATACCGTTTCACCGGTAACATGTTTAACCGCGCTGTCGTGTTTCAGGTTTGTCGTTTTCATAGCCCGGCTGTTGATGTTTCTGCGTAGAATTTCAGTAAAAGATTACGGGCAACCAGGTTGCGGTAATCTGCCCCGGCACGGGCATCGCTCCAGGGCGAAAATTCATCGGCAAGTATTTTCATGGCTTGTTCAACGGTGGACCTGGTCCAGGGTTTGCCGGTCAGAAATTTTTCGGTATCACCAGCTCTTTTTGGTTGGTCGGCCATTCCGCCAAAAGCAAGAATGATTTCGTTCACCTTTCCTTTTTCAAGTTTAAGTGAGAAACCTCCGCTTACAGTCGAAATATCAAGGTCTTTGCGCTTCGAAACTTTATAGGATCGGATTATGGTACCGGGTGCTGGTTTTGTGATATGAATAGCAGTAACCAATTCATCGGGACGGATATCGGTTTTGCGGTAACCTTTGATAAATTCATCCATCCGGAGAATCCTTTCGGATGACTCCGACTTTAATTCAATATGTGCATTATAAGCAATAAGCAATGGAAGGGTATCGCCGATCGGGGAGCCCGAACCGACATTTCCACCGATGGTAGCCAGGTTGCGTATCTGAAGCGATCCGAATATCTGAAGCATTTTATGCAAAGCCGGAAGCTTTTCAGCTGTGTGTGATTTCAGCTTTTCGAGACTGAGCCCTGAGCCGATTTTAAAAGTATTATCTTCTTCAACGAAATAGTTTAATTCAGCGATAGCTGATACATCAAGGATTTCGGGCAGAAGTTCTCTTTTCTTCGTCTGGCGCAAAGCCGTATCGGTTGCCCCGCCTATGATAATAGCAGCTGGAAATTTGCTTCTGAACGCCAGGGCATCCTTTAAGGTGAGAGGTTTATAATACTTCTGAGAAGCAGTTTGGATTTCAAGCGGTGATTTATCCCGGATTATCTCCTTCAGTAATTCAGTAATTTTAGCTTCATGATGTTTAAACTTATCGGTATCAACACAGGAACAGGCATGTTCGGCCGCTTTCACAATAGGTTGATAGCCGGTACAACGGCAAAGATTGCCGGTAAGGGCATCCTCAATTACATCACGATCGGGTTTGTGGTGGTTTTTGTATAGACCAAACAGGGACATTACGATTCCCGGTGTGCAGTACCCACACTGGCTTCCGTTGTGATTCACCATTTCCTGCTGAACGGGATGAAGCTCATTTCCGTCGGCAAGATTTTCAACCGTTATTAGTTGCTTGCCGTGGATCATGGGCAGAAAAACCAGGCAGCTGTCGATAGATTTATATGTGAGCTTGCCTTCATGGTTTTCGGCAATCACCACCGTGCAGGCCCCGCAATCACCTTCGGCACAACCCTCTTTCACCCCTTTGTGCGAAGGAAGCGAACGCAGGTAATTTAGAACGGTTGTTGTTGGTGTTAATTCAGTATTTGCAGCAAAATCGACCGTTATAACCTGATCATTCAGAACAAATTGAATTTTATCATGTAGTAAACTCATGCTTTTTTAAGTGTGTTTTTCACATCAATCATTTTGGCAACAATGCTGATGGCGATTTCGGCCGGTGTTTCGGCGGCAAAAGGGATGCCTATCGGCATATCAATTGCGGCAAGTTGTTCGGCTGTAAGTATTTTATTTTCAAGGGCTTTTTTTCGGATTTCACCCACTTTACGTTTGCTGCCGATCATTCCTATGTAAGCATGTTCGCGCGGGACACAGGCAAGCAGGACTTTTTCGTCGAACTCGTGTTGAGGCGTCACAATT
>JBBSBT010000358.1:0-4143 GCA_038250985.1 Bacteroidales bacterium | reverse complement strand
TTCACCATGCACGACGAGGAGATATATCCTCCGAAACTCCATCCCCAGATCCCGATGCGTGTTGCATCTGCAAATGGAAGAGAACCCACGTATTTTGCCGTTTCAATCTGGTCGATGGTTTCATATTTGCCCAGCTGCATATACGTTATTTTGCGGAAAGCTTCACCCCGGCCACCTGTGCCACGGCCATCGACACATACGACGATGTAGCCGAGTTGAGCCAGGTATTCTTCCCATCCAAGATCCCATGCATCCAGGGCACTTTGCGAATTCGGGCCGCTGTACTGTGTCATGAAAACCGGGTATTTTTTTGCAGGGTCAAAACCAGGTGGTTTCAACATCCAGCCGTTTAGATTTACATTTTCGGAAGTATTGAAGTTGAAAAATTCCCTGTAGCTGAATTTGTATTCCTTTAATTTGTCAGTCAGTGCTTTACTTTCATCAAGAACCCTTACTGCTTTGTTTTTAAAGTTGTAGAGAATAGTAGTTGAAGGTGTTTTTGCAGTTGACGAAGTGAGGGTATAGTATTTAAATCCCTCGCTGAAACTGGCGCTGTTTGTACCGGTAATTACTGAAAGTTTCTTTTTCCCTGTGCCGTCCCATTTAATACTGTAAACCTCACGCTGGTATGGAGTTGGCTCGGCCGAAGTATAATAAAAGAGTTTATTTTTTACATCGCATCCATTCAGTTCGGTCACATCAAAATCGCCTTTGATAACCTGGGATTCGAGTTTCCCTTGCATAGTGTACAGGTAGATATGGGCATAGCCGTCGCGCTCGCTCATCAGGGTGAAATGGGCTTTGTCATCCAGGAACTGAATATCGTCAAAGTAATTTTCGTCGAGAAAGTATTTGTTGGTTTCGGTTAGCAGAACCTGTGTTTTCCCTGTCGAAGGAGCGGCCAGTAGAATCTCCATCTGATTCTGAAGGCGGTTCAGCCGGAATATGGCAAGTTGGTTGGGGTCCTGTGTAAACCGGATCCGTGGGATATACAAGTCTGTTTCGGTCCCGATATCCATGCTGTGTTTTTCCGAAGTTGTAATGTTAAACGTATGAACCGAAACTATTGAATTTGGTTCTCCGGCTTTTG
Source organism: Bacteroidales bacterium (assembly GCA_038250985.1). Taxonomy (GTDB): domain Bacteria; phylum Bacteroidota; class Bacteroidia; order Bacteroidales; family UBA4417; genus UBA4417. The sequence continues at coordinate 3,053 of JBBSBT010000358.1, read as the reverse complement.
GATATTTGAATGTTTCAACTCCCGGATAGAGTTTGTTTTCGTCCAATGCAGGAGCCTGTCCCTGGAATATAGTCATGCTAAACAGGGGCACCCGGCTTTCGTCGAAACGGATCCATGCCAGGTATTTCCCATCGGGTGACCATTCGAATGCTTTGTTGAACGAAAATTCCTCTTCATAGACCCAATCGGGTGCGCCGTTGATTACGTAATTGTATTTACCATCCGAGGTGACCTGTGTTTCGTTGCCGGTTGCCAGGTCGGTATAAAACAGGTTGTTCTGTCGTACAAAAGCAATCTTGCTTCCATCGGGCGAGAAGGTAGCCAGTTGTTGTTTTCCGTTTTTCGAAACAGGAGTAAGCGTTTTTTTTGCAAAATCAAATACGAAATAGTTTGCGGTAAATGATCGGCGGTATATGGCTTCTTTGTCAGTTAGGAGCAATACTTTTGTTTCATCTGAATTAAAGGTATAATCACTGAAGGATGTAATCTTTTCATTACTGATTGTATTGAGATCAAGTAGCGTTTTAATAGCGTCTCCGGTTTCGTAACTATGCAGAACCAATCTTGTGCCGCGGTTTTCAGCTACACTATAGTTAATTCCATCTTTCATCGACCTTAAATCCCGCGCACCGGGAGAATAAAAGGTGTAATTCCTGAAAAAATCGTCGAATTCGAATTGTTTCGTGCCGTTCTGAGCGCCGGCTTTAAAAGTTATCAGAAGACAAAGTAATGAGATGGATAGACCCCAAAGTGTGTTTTTCATTTAGATATTATTTAATTGCCAAAAGTATGCTTTTAACAGTATGAACCAGCAATTCATAATTTAAAAAGTAATAAAAGAGCCTGGAAAACCCATGCTTAATTCATTTTTCCAAATCTTAGTTTTATTCTTTAAAATGACAGGATAAAATGCTACTTTTGCAGACTTATCTGCGTTGTTAGCTCAGTTGGTTTAGAGCACCGCCTTGACAGGGCGGGGGTCACTGGTTCGAATCCAGTACCACGCACCAGTTTATATCTGTTTTTATATTCGTTTCTTTGCTAATAGATTTGAATCAATCTGATCATCCCCTTAAATATTAATACGTACCTGATACAACCTTTTGGCTGTGGCTTCACCCTTTATTCCTGGGTTTAATATTGTATCTAAAACATATTGAGATTTCTGCTTAAATTTTAACATATTATGAAAACACTGATTGTTATTTTTTCCTTCGTAATGCTGGTATTAACTTCCTGTGATATTATCGACAGGAATAAATATAACACCGGGACTTTTCCGGATCAACCTGTTAATTTTGGTGACATCAATTCGGAGTACGATGATTATAATTCAGCAAGTCCTATAATTGGCGAAGGCTCTCCGCTTTGCTTTTCATCAAACCGCCACAGCAATGGTGCTGATTTTGATATTGTTTATAAATTCCTTTGTGTATATATGGAAAGGGAAAGTGGCAAGCTCACTGTAGAAGAAAACATAAACGGGCCATTTAATGAATTGGCATTGCGTTATGCCAATATACATAATGCTCTTTCAGAGATAAATACTCCATCTGATGAATTCGGGCCGTACCTTATTCCCGATGCTAAAAACGGATATACTAATCAGCCGCTGTTTATTTTTCTGTACTCTAATAATGAAGACGGAAATCAGGATATCAGGTATGTGCAAAACCTGGATTATTTCAATACCTATTCAGATCCAAAACCTATTACCTGGCTAAACTCCTCTAAAGATGATGCCTATCCAACATTGACCCCGGACAGTTCGGCAATTTATTTCTGTTCGGACAGGGAGGGGAATTTTGATATTTTTAAGGCCTTACTTGACAACACTAAAAGCTTGCGGGAGAATTTTGAAGATACAGGGTCAAGAACCATTACCAAAGAGGAAGTCCTGTCCTCTACAGCGAATGACAAATGTCCGTTTATCATGGATAGCCTTATGGTTTTTACCTCGGATCGTGCGGGGGGATATGGCGGTTTTGATTTATATTATTCAAAATTCAGAAACGGGAAATGGTCGGCGCCGGTTAATTTCGGAGACAAGATAAACACCCGGTATGATGAATACAGGCCGATAGTGAAATTTTTCTGGAACTTCACAAATGATTTTATGATATTTTCATCAAACCGCCCCGGTGGTAAAGGTGGATTTGATCTTTATTACGTTGGTATTGATAAAAAATAGCGCCCTGGCTTATTTTGAATTTCTATTATTTACCCTGTTTCTATTTTACGTCTTTTACACTCTTCGAGTGAGAATTTATTTTTTTGATACTAAAATATTGTATTTTTATGTCAGAAAAAAATATCTACTTTACAACATGTATTAAATAATTGTTTAGTTTTACCCGTTGGTTTATAAAATTCTGCGAATTCTTTAATTCCGTTTTAAACCTTGCAACGTGGAAAATCAAATGAAAACCTTAAAATTCGTCATATTTATTCCTGTGTCGCTGATCGCATTAGGTTTAATTAACATGGCTTTTATTCACTTGCTGAACTGGACTATTGACAAAACCGATCAGTGGTACCGGGATTTGGATGTCGTATTTTTCATATTGTTAATCCCGTTTTTCTGGGGCACTATATGGGGAATATTCAAACTGGTAGCAATTGGCACCGCCGCTTTACTGATCCCGGTTTCACCCGATAAGAATTTCTCCCTCTATACACTTATTATTCTTTCGCTTCTCAATTGTCTTACTTTGATAGTTTATTACTGGTTACGCGATGTAAATTATTCCTGGAAAGTGATTGTAATGTCTATGATCATCACTGCATTTATAGTGGATTTCTCAGCTTCCATTGTGATGGTTTTCTCAAAAAAGGAAAGTCTCAGGTTCGAGGAATAACAAAAGGATTGCACATATTCCTGATATTTTTGGATATTCATATCCGGATAATCTGCAAAAGCAGTTTTAAGCAAATTCGCCATTCGTATTTCGTTATATTATAAATTTAAACGGATTCTTTACCTTCTTAACCGACTTATCCGGGTAGTGTACAATAAGTTCAGGCGATTTCAGAACTGCATTTATTTTTCCGAC
>JBBSBT010000357.1:0-4153 GCA_038250985.1 Bacteroidales bacterium | reverse complement strand
TCAAAATTAAGCAGTTAACACTTAAAGTTAACTGCTTTTTTTATTGTGCGACCCAAAATGCGACTATAAAGCTGAGCATCAAGTGAAAGCGGATAACAACTCTTGTGTGTTTCATCAGCGCAAAAACAACAGGAAGTGTTTCCCTGAGCATGGTTTCTACCTTGATTTTTTCAATAAGATACAGTTTTTGAATATACATTTTCCATGCAGGGATAATCATTTTTCCAACTTCAGCTAATAGTTCCACTAATGCTTCCGGAATAGCTACCGAGCAGTGATTACGATAACGACATCTGGCAAATTGAATCTGCCAAGATCATGTAAAAGGCCTGCAATCAGTTGTGTACTGATAGAATGAAAAACCGGTATGTTGAACGGTGCCACGTAATGAAAAATCTTTTTTTCGAATTCCTCAGCCGACTTTGTACGACAGCTTAACCTCAATCTTTGTAATTACCCCGTCAGGATTTGTGCTTACCACAACAGCCGTGTTATCGTCGAAGAATTTCCCCCGTATAAATATCCATTGATTATCTTTTTTCATGTGCCTGATCCCGGATACGTCGTTTTTAGCAACAGGATACAATGCGTTAAGGGCTGTTTCAAATTGAACAGCGGCAGCTTCCTCCTTAAGGACAAAACCAGCTTTGACGAGTGAAAGCAATACCGGAAGATCTTTATCCTCGGTCAGTTCATCTAATTCCTGGATCCTATCCTTATCCATGTTCAGGATAAAATCGGAGCATAGGTTACGGCCTCCTATATTTACAAATCCGGATTCCACCTTTAAAAAGCACCCGGAAAATACCATATTGAGAACCTTGGATCCAATCACCTCTTTTTCGGAGATAATCCTGCTTTTAATATACTCATCAATGAGCTTTGTGTTATGCTCATTTATTTCCTGTGCCACCAGGCCGAAGGGAAATGCCATGATGAAAAGATAAAAAAAAAGCTTTTTCATTTTTCAAAGATTAAGTTTGACATATATGCACACTAAAGTACAAAATAATTAAATCCGATACCAGTTATTTAATTCTTAAACCGGTGGCTTTTAGAAATTTACTACGGCACTGTACTTTGACAAAGACCCTGTTTGTCAGAGTTGCAGGATATTAACCACCATGCATTTTCAGGGGAACCTGTATTTTTTTAACCTCATTTTGTCGTATCTTGCAGCATTATTACAAAAGGCTATGCGAAAGAAACTATCCGGTCTGGGCATTTTATGTATTTTGTTATTAAAGTACCCGCCTTTGCCTAAGTTACGGCTATTTCATAAAATTGAAATAGTCAAGGCCAGCCGTCTTTCAATCAAGGAGCTTGCCCTTCAACACCATTCAAATTGATGAAATTGTAACTAGTCAGCCTGATCGTTGCAATGAGCGAATAAAGCAAGCCACAGATTCCGCTGATTACACAGATAAGTATAAAACCAGAGGTCTTTTTTGGAATAAAAAACAAGCCCGTGAAATGATTCGCGGGCTTGCATTCACCTAAAAACAGAAATTCAGTTATTCCTTAATAAACTTCTTCAAGGCGTTTTGAGTTCCGTCATCAACACCAATCCTGACTTGTGACACTATTAATTTCTATGTAAAAGTGATTTTATAAACTATTGATAATGAATAGTATAGTTCTGTAAAATTAATTTTTACTGCACTAACGACCAGTCATTTATTAATTTTAATGAGGAAAAGGATAGCTAAATCAAATGCAGTGTCGGGTCAAAATAACCAATTAGGGAGGGTTTAATAAATAGCTCAATGAATCAACCTATTTATCAGTTGTCTTAGTTTAAGACAAAAGGACAAGAAATAAAAACAAAAACAGAATAAAGACATTTGTATTCTTTTTCCAGCACATCAAAATAATATTTATCCGGAAGAAAGTTTTATCCGGGGAATCATTACTTTTGATATTCCAAACCCGAATAAAATGATTACTCCTCCATACCTGAAGCCAGGCGATAAAATCGCGATTGTTGCCCCGGCGCGTAAGGTTTCGCCATCCGAAATGGAGACGGCTATCAACATATTCCGTTCCTGGGGTTTGCAGGTGGTTACCGGCATTCATTTGTTTGGCGAAAACAATCAGTATTCCGGTACTGATGAGGAGCGTGCATCTGATTTACAGATGATGCTTGATGATAAGGAAATCAGGGCAATTGTGTGTGCCAGGGGTGGGTATGGGACGGTCAGGATTATCGATCAGCTGAATTTCAGCAATTTTGAGCAACACCCCAAATGGATTGTCGGTTACAGCGACATCACTGTGCTGCATTCGCATATTCAAACCCAGTTCGGAATTGAAACGCTGCATGCCATTATGCCAATCAATTTCCCGGATGAGGGTTCGGGCGAAGCCATCGAATCGTTGCGTAAAGCCTTATTTGGCGAAACCCTTGAATATCATACTGGCGATCATCCTTTGAATAGTGAAGGTGTAGCTTCGGGTGTTCTGACCGGGGGTAATCTTTCCATGCTTTACTCCCTTACAGGAACAGCATCGGATATCCGGACTGAAGAAAAAATCCTGTTTATCGAAGACCTCGATGAATACCTGTATCATATGGACCGAATGATGATGAATCTGAAACGAAGCGGTAAACTTTCGGGGATTAAGGGCCTTGTTGTCGGCGGATTGAATAAAATGAATGATAACACAATTGCTTTTGGTAAAGATGCAGAACAGATTATTGCAGAATATGTCCAACAGTCAGGGATTCCGGTATGTTTCAATTTCCCGGCAGGTCATATTCCGGATAACCGTGCGCTGATCCTGGGCCGGGAAGTTCAGCTGAATATTGATTCAACTAGTGTTTCACTTCAGTTCCTGCAAACAAGTGAAACTGCAAAACCCTCGAAAACGCTGCGAAAAATCATGAAACCGGCGCTATTCTTTTTGGGCTTCTTTATTTTTATTTATGTGGTGTTGTACCTGATTGGATTATTTTTGAAATAAAATAAATAATTTCAGATTATCAGATTTGCTGCCTCAACTCTGTAACGCTGAAACATGAAACACTGAAACCCTTCAAACTCTTCAGCCATGGCAGAACACAACGAACTTGGCAAAATCGGGGAAGACCTGGCCGAAAAACATCTGCGACATATTGGTTACAAGGTGTTACACCGCAACTGGCACTTTGGCCACGACGAACTGGATATTATTGCCCGCGATGGTGAATGGCTTGTAATTGTGGAAGTAAAAACCCGTACCACCAATCTATATGGCGAGCCTGAGATGGAAGTGAAACCGGCTAAAATGAAAGCCATTGTGCGTACAGCCGAGGCTTATATACTTATGGCAGATTTCAGGGGAGAAACACGTTTTGATGTGATCGGGATATTATTGGGTGACGGCAAAGTGGTTCTGAACCATATCAAAGACGCATTTATGGCAAGGATGTGAGAAGAAGCGCTTTTAATTTTTTCCCGCATTATTATATCTAAAGAACTGAAAACTAATTTTCATTCCCGTCTCATAGTAAAATACAAAACTCAGTCCACTAATAAAGAATGGATATTTCTTACTCCTGTGCATGGAAAATCAGCAATGGCTTTCCGGTCTCGCTGTATATTTTCTGCGAAACACTGGGAATAAAAAATTTCTCAATCATATTACGTTTGTGGGTGGTCACTGCCAGGGCTTCAATTTGGTTATCCCGGATATAGGTCTCCAGGCCATTCAATATATCATCGCTGACAATATTATGAAAACTGATATCTATTCCTTTATACTCGCGCTTAAGGTGCGTCTTCAGTTCGTCAAGTTTTACAGGATCCCAGGGTTTTTTCTCAACAAAACAAATATGAACACAATGGATTTTAATTTTAAAAGGAGCCAGCATCTGGATCAGCCGGTTCAGGGCCGAATAATCTGAAGGGTCAAAATCGGTGGCATAAAGTACCGATTTTATTTCCTGTATGGTTTTAATGGTACCCGAAGGCAGGGCTAACACCGGGACGGTAGCACTTTCAATCACCTTGCTAACAAATCGTCCAAAGGCTTTATAGTTGTCACGGGTTAAACCGCGTGTTCCCATTACGATAATAGCCGGTTTATAGGTGTTGCTGTATTCCAGTATCTCGTCTGTGCCGAAACCGTTGATTAGTTTTGCCGTGATGCGGATTTGAGAAAGGTTTTCCTT
>JBBSBT010000356.1:0-4161 GCA_038250985.1 Bacteroidales bacterium | reverse complement strand
TTTGTAGCCATAAGCAAACCGCATTAAACATAAGGTGCAGAGCACCGAAATATAAAATTGAAACAGAATAGCTGAGTTTTCCAGCAGCCCCTATTTAACTGCCGCGACAAAGCATTTTTAAAACAACTACCTTTGAAAACCAAAACCTGCCATTTGAAAATGTGTTTGCCTTCACAACGGTTGATTTCTTTATTTGCCCCCCTGGCATCATGTAGCATTTGTCCCCGAAACTGTAAGGTTGACCGATTACACGGGCAAGTTGGAGTATGTGGTAGTAATGCCGGTTTCAATATCAGTTCCATTTTTATTCATCATGGAGAAGAGCCTGTTATAAGTGGCGAAAACGGGATTTGTAATGTGTTTTTCAGCCGTTGTAATCTTTCCTGCATCTATTGCCAGAATTACCAAATCAGTTGCAACCGTGGTGAGGTGAATGAAAATGAAATGCAGCTGTCCGAAGTGGTTGATTCAATAATAGAAAATCTGGATAAGGGTTGCCATGCTGTGGGATTTGTTTCTCCTTCGCATTATATTCCTCATGTGAAAGCTATTATCGAATCGCTGCGATTATTGGGCCGTAACCCGGTATTTGTTTATAATACAAATGGTTACGATAAAGTAGAAGAAATACAGGCGCTGGAAGAGTATATTGATATTTACCTTCCCGATTATAAATATTCCAGTAATAAACTGGCCCAGAGATTTTCGAAAGTGGCAGATTATAAGCAGGTTGCTCAAGCTGCCATTAAGGAAATGTATCGGCAGAAAGGGTCAACCCTTGTAATGAATGAAAAAGGGTACGCCGAAAAAGGACTGATTATCCGTCACCTGGTGTTGCCGGGAGATATAGGAAACAGCCTGAACGTATTGCATGACATTGCAGATATCTCAACTTCGATTGCCATATCGCTTATGGCTCAGTATTGGCCTGCACCGGCTGTATCAAATCACCCTTCGCTGAGTCGCACACTTTTGCCTGAAGAATACGGAATTGTTAAAACCGAACTTGATAACCTCGGATTTTATAAAGGCTGGGTGCAGGAAATGGAGAGCAGTGATCATTATCGGCCTGATTTTGATATTGATAAGCCGTTTAAATGATATAGCCATTGTCCACCAGCCTGATAATTACAGAACAAAAAGTCTGATGTTTTTGTTATTTGTTGTTTAATGAATCGGATGGCCGAATGAAAAAATATTTTTACAAATAATCAATTTATTTAGCGGACAGGTTTTGCTATGAATTTCTCAACATTAAATAAAATAACGGATCACTTTGTAAATACGTATAAAATGCCTGTCCTTTTCATTGGGCATGGCAGTCCTATGAATGCCATCGAGCAAAACGAGTTTACCTATACCTGGCAAGCCCTTGGTAATTCCTTACCTAAGCCCAGAGCAATTCTCTGTATTTCGGCTCATTGGGAAACAAAAGGTACTTTTATTACTGCGATGGAAAAACCGCAGACTATTCACGATTTCGGTGGCTTTCCTCAGGCCTTGTTTGACGTGCAGTATCCTGCGCCCGGAAGCCCTGAACTGGCAAAAGAGACAAAAGCAATTGTTTCAAAAACCAATGTTGGTCTCGACTTAACCTGGGGCCTCGACCATGGTGCCTGGAGTGTGATAAAGTATTTATATCCCGGTGCCGAAATACCTGTAATCCAAATGAGCCTCGATTATTACCTGGATGCTCAGCATCATTACGATTTGGCAAAGGAACTCACCGTATTGCGTAATAAAGGTGTTCTTATAATCGGAAGCGGAAATATGGTTCATAATCTGCGCAGAGTTGATTGGTCAAATCCTGATACAGGATATGACTGGGCACAGGAGGCCAATGCGAAATTCAAAAAACTGATTATTGATAACGATCATCATCAACTTATCAATTATAGGAGTCTTGGCAGTGAAGTAATGTTGGCAATTCCCACGCCCGAACACTTCCTTCCTCTGCTTTATACCCTCGCTTTAAAAGCGGAGAATGAAAAAATTTCATTTTTCAATGATAAATATGTGATGGGATCACTGTCAATGACTTCAGTCAGGATTGGCTAGTAGTTTTCATTATTCTGCAAATAGTCTGCATTTACCTGATTGAATATAAAATGATTCAAGTTGCAGTATAATAATTGGTTACAGATGTCAGACGGATTATTAAAGGGCGTCAATTTCTTTTTTTTTCTACCTGTATTTTTTTAGCTGAAACACAAATAATCACTGGATATTATACTCTCAGCCAGGCTTTTTTATAAAAAAAACAATTAATTTCAAAATATTATTAAATAAATGTAACAACTAATGGATATTATCTTATCTTTGCGCAAAATCAATATAATAAAAAACATCATGAGTAAAGGAACAGTAAAATTTTTCAATGATTCCAAAGGATTTGGATTTATCAAAGATGACGCATCGGACAAAGAATATTTTGTACATGTTACAGGCCTGATCGACGAGATCAGAGAGAATGACCAGGTATCTTTTGACCTGCAAGAAGGTAAAAAAGGATTAAATGCAGTAAATGTTAAAGTAATTTAATATATTCAAAACATTATTCTTTGAAAGCCCTGCTGTGAAGCAGGGCTTTTTTTGTGCATCTTACATTCTTTAAATTTGATTACACTGTAAAAAGAAACCTGTCATTTTAACCATTTGGTTTGTTCCGGAATACAGCTGATTCTTTTCTGGTTGGTGATATAGATTTCATTGTATTTTTGCAGCATAATTGCCAAATATAATTGCATGAGCAATACTGTTGATACATTATTACAAAATGATGAATTCTCGCATGCCGACCTTGTTAGGTTGCTCAATGCTCACGGAACTGAGAAAACTAAGATTTTTACCCGGGCTGCAGAAATCAAAAAACAATTTGTCGGCAATAAAGTATATTTCCGCGGGTTGGTTGAGCTTTCAAATATCTGCTCGAAAAACTGCCTGTACTGTGGTATAAGGTCAGGAAACTCAAAACCGGGGCGGTACATGGTTTCTGAAGATGAGGTGCTTGAAGCGGCTCGTTTTGCCCTTGATAACGGGTATGGTTCCATGGTACTTCAATCCGGTGAGCGTTGTGACGAACGATTTGTAGAAACCGTATCAGATTTATTAAAGAAAATTAAGGAACTGTCGGATGGAAAACTTGGGATAACTTTATCGATGGGTGAACAAACTGAAAGCACTTATCGCGAATGGTATGCAAACGGTGCCCATCGCTACCTGATACGCATCGAAACATCCGATCGCGAACTTTATTATAAAATCCATCCAAATGATAAGAAGCATGATTTCGATATACGGATCAATGCGTTGAAACTGCTTCGCGAAATCGGTTATAATGTAGGTTCAGGTGTTATGATTGGTCTTCCTTTTCAAACAATTGAACACCTGGCCGGCGACTTGCTTTTCCTGAAACAACTAGATGTTGATATGGTTGGTATGGGGCCGTTTATTGAACATGAGGACACTCCTCTATACCAGTTCAAGGATTCGTTATGGACAAAAAAGGAGCGTTTTGATCTGTCCCTGAAAATGGTTGCGTTGCTTCGCATTATGATGAAAGATATCAATATTGCTGCCACAACTGCCATGCAAGCCATTGATAAACAAGGCCGTGAGAAGGCACTGAAAGTGGGTGCAAATATCATAATGCCCAACCTGACTCCTGTAAAATACCGCGAAGATTATCTTTTATACGAGGATAAACCCTGCCTGGACGAAGACGCCAGCGAATGCCGCAATTGCCTGGAAGCCCGCATTCACATGGCCGGCGATGAAATTGGATTTAATGAGTGGGGCGACTCAAAGCATTTTGCAAAACGGAAAGAAAGAGGTTGCTGAGTGCATAATGCGAAGCGACAGAAAGGTTTAAATTTCAAGTTCTAAATTTCAAGCTCCAAATTTCAAGTGAATTTGTACAAAATTTCCTTTTTGAGACGAAAAGACGTAAACAATTAAAACCTGATACTTTAAAATTCTGTAAACCTATAAATCTTGAACCACATAGGCACATAGTGCACATAGTTTTGCACATAGATATTTAATCAAAACAATACGCTTTTCAAAGGCTCATAAAGCTCAATCCTCTCAAGTCCTCCCCACCGGGGAGGATATAGGAGGGGTCTGTAACCTTGAAATTCTGAAATTCTGAAATTCTGAAAT
>JBBSBT010000355.1:0-4181 GCA_038250985.1 Bacteroidales bacterium | reverse complement strand
AGCACACATTTATGTTTGAAAAAAATTAAGCAAACCACTTGTTATTCTGTAATGAAATTATAATTTTGTCACGAATTGTTTATTAGATAACAATAAGGAAAAACTTAAATATTATGGCAAAAAGAACCATTGTAGCAATGCCCGGCGACGGTATTGGAAAAGTAGTGCTTGAACAATGTATCCGTGTGCTCGATGCTGCCGGATTTGAAGCTGAATACGTAACCGGTGATATCGGATGGGAATTCTGGTGTAAGGAAGGCAATCCCCTGCCCGACCGTACGATTAAACTACTCGAAAAACACAAAATTGGTCTCTTTGGAGCTATTACATCCAAACCAAAAGACAAAACGGCTGCTGAACTGGCTCCGGAATTACAGGAAAAAGGCTTTACCTATTATAGCCCTATCGTTACAATGCGTCAGCATTTTGATCTGGATATCTGTATGCGTCCTTGCAAAACACTGATTGGCAACCCGTTGAATTTTATTCGCCGAGGAACTAATGGCATTGAAGAGCCGGCCGTTGATGTGATGATTTTCCGTCAGAATACCGAAGGCCTGTATGGTGGAGTCGAATGGACCAATCCGTCCGACCAGGTTTATGATGCATTACTGACGCACCCAAAATTCAAGAAAAACTTTGGCTGGTGTCCCCGGCCTGAATTAGCCGTTTCGACCCGTATCTTTACTAAAAAATATGTAACCCGCATAGTGAAAGCTGCTTTTGAATATGCAGATAAACGTGGTTATAGCAAAATAACGGTTTGTGAAAAGCCAAACGTGATCCGCGAAACCTCAGGCATGATGCTGAAAGTAGCACAGGAAATGAGTAAAGCCGATTACCCGAACATATGGGTGGAAGACGTGAACATCGATGCCATGACCATGTGGCTCACCAAAAATCCTGAAAACTACAATGTTATTGTTGCAGGAAATATGTTCGGAGATATTGTTTCCGATGCATTTGCCGGTCTCATTGGAGGTTTAGGTTTCGCAACTTCGGCTCAATTTAATCCGGAAAGCGGTGTCAGCGTCTTTGAGCCGACACATGGTTCGGCACCAAAATATGCCGGTTATGCTGAATCCATCGTTAATCCTATCGCTATGATACTTTCGGGCGTTATGATGCTTGAACACCTTGGTGAGATGGAAATGGCAGGGCGGATCAGGAAAGCTATTGCAGATGTGGTTGCCGAAGGTAAAGTGAAAGCTTACGACATGATGAAACTAAAAGGTTCACCTGATGTAATCAATCACGGGGCTGCTTCTACAAAGCAAATGGCAGATGCAATTATTGCCAAATTATAAAAATGTTGGATCCAGGGAGAGCCGTTGCTACAGCGGCTTTCTCCTTAATATTTTCAAGCTATGAATATTGAACCGAAATACATAACCCAGGCCCGGCAGTTATGGCCTGAACTTGAATGGATAACAGATCATGATTTAAAAGAAAAAACTACCCATACCTGGGCCTTGGCATTACAGAGAAGTGTATTAACCCCCGATGATCTGAATACCATTCCCTTCACCTTGCTGTGCGGCCCCGATCTGAAAGTAACTTTTATGGATCACAAACGCTGTGTGGTTCATATTGCTCTTGAATCAGGCAAAAAGATGAACGATTTTTTCAAAACTGATCTTCCTGTGGACATGGATGTTCTGATTGCCGGAGCAATTCTTGCTGACGTAGGTAAACTGCTTGAATATGAGCTTAAAGACGGTAAATCGGTGCAGGGAAGCTATGGGAAATACCTCAGGCATCCGTTCTCAGGAGTTTCGCTGGCTGAGCAATGTGGAGTTCCTGCAGCAGTTTGTCATATTATTGCCACTCATGCCGGAGAAGGCAATATGGTAAAACGTTCAACAGAGGCATATATAGTGCATCATGCTGATTTTATGACATTTGAGCCGTTTAGGGAAAGGTTGAAATTGTAGACAGATTTGAGTTAATGGAAAATAGTTATTAGAAAACAGTACTCCAGATTACTTTTTTCACCATTGTAATAGTATTGGAAATGAGATCTTTTAAAGACCTTGATGTCTGGAAGAAATGTCGGCAACTTCGACAGGAAATTTGGATTGTTGTGAAAACTTTTCCCGCTGAAGAAAAATTCAGGTTATGTGATCAAATGATCAGAAGTTCCCGTTCTCCTTCAACCCAAATTGCTGAAGGATATGGGAGATATCATTTCCAGGAAAATGTTCAGTTTTGCCGAATTGCAAGGGGATCTTTATATGAAGTACTTGATCATCTTACAGTCAGTCTTGATTCACAATATATCACTTCAGAAAAACACGATAATATAGAAGCCCTAACAAATGAATGTATCCGACTGATAAATGGTTATATCAATTACCTGGTCAAAGCTAAAAATATTTCGATTGAAGGAAAAGTCGACGAAGAATACCAAGATTATGAAACCGGTCAATCTGTTAATCCCGAAAACCTAAAAAGCCCCCATTAACCATTTTCTTTTAACTATTAACTTAAAAAGACATGACAATCATAGAAAAAATCATAGCAAACCACAGCAATCAGCCTAAAGTTAATCCTGGCGATATAGTGGATGTATTTATTGATGCCCGTGCTGCCCGCGATTTCGGAGGTGCAAATGTTGTTGAAAACATTCTGAATAATGGACTCACTGTCCACGATCCCTTGCGTACTTTTTTTACATTCGATTGCAACCCGGGCGGATCGGACCAGAAATATGCTGCCAACCAGCATTTCTGCAGGCTTTTTGCCCGACAGTACGATATCAAAGTTTACGATATTGATGCAGGTGTCGGGACACACCTGGCAATTGACAAGGGCCTTGCTTATCCCGGCAGTACTTTTGTTTCGACCGATTCACATGCCAATATCATGGGGGCAATCGGTTCATTCGGACAAGGGATGGGCGACCAGGATATTGCAGCCGCATGGGCCAAAGGATCCGTATGGTTTAAAGTGCCTGAATCCGTAAAACTGGTTTTAAAAGGCAAGCGTCCGGCGAATGTTAGGGCAAAAGACATTGTTTTAAACCTGCTTTCCATTTACGGTGCCAATAAACTACTTGGCTATTCCGTTGAAATTGAAGGCGATGCCGTGGAAGAATTATCATTAGACGAGCGCATCACTATCGCTTCGATGGGTACCGAAATGGGTGCTATCATTATTCTTTTCAGCCCGAATGAAAAAATTCTGGCCGAATTGCAAGCACGTTCAGGGAAACGATTTGAGACTGTAGAAGCGTCCGCGGAAGCACAGTATACTTTCGTGCATGAAATTGATATTGAAAAATTTATTCCTATGGTTGCTAATCCCGGACATCCGCACGATGATGTTTCGGTGGAAAGCGTTAAAAACACAAAAATTGATTCAGCTTTTCTGGGAAGCTGCACCAACGGACGCATGGAAGATCTGCGCGAAGCTGCCCAGCTTCTGAAAGGCCGTAAAGTTGCACCGGGAGTAGTTTTCAAAATTGTTCCAACCACTGATGCCATCTGGCGTGAAGCCTTAGACGAAGGACTTATCCAGATATTTAAAGATGCCGGTGCCTTGGTTTCCAATGCAGGTTGTGCCGGATGTGCAGCAGGCCAGGTTGGTCAGAACGGACCTGATGAAGTAACTATAAGTACCGGTAACCGGAATTTTTCGGGAAAACAGGGAAAAGGTTCCATGTACCTGGCTTCACCCGGTGTGGTGGCAGCTTCGGCCATTGCAGGTTATATTACTACACCCGACGATATTCCGGATACACCTGCAACATTTACCAAGCCCGGCATCAAACATCGGGATGTGGTTGTACGTGAGAAAACCGAAAAACCCGAAATTATTGAAGGTCGTGCCTGGATTATCCGGCAGGATGATATTGATACGGATATGATTTTCCATAACCGGTATCTCACCATTACCAACATCAAAGAGATGGGACAGTATACGTTCGATAACCTGAAAGGATTTGAAGATTTCGCAAAGAAAGCACAGCCTGGTGATATCGTTTTTACAACCAAAAATTTCGGGGCAGGAAGTTCACGGCAGCAGGCTGTTGACTGTTTCCGGTCGCTTGGAATAACTGCTATTATTGCTGAATCATTTGGCGCAATTTATGAACGAAATGCCATAAATGCGGCACTTCCAATTCTTACCTATACCTCCGGCCAGCTCGAAGAACTTGATTTGCAACCGAATGACCAGGT
>JBBSBT010000354.1:0-4186 GCA_038250985.1 Bacteroidales bacterium | reverse complement strand
GAGCGGTGTGTCCACATCCTTTGTGAAAAGCGTCCCGAATGCCTTATACGTTATGGCAACCTGGTCGAAGAGCCGGTAATTATAAACCGGGTAACTGCTCCAGTCGCCTTCGATTCCTTTGATCAAAGCAGGCCCGGTGCCGAAGAAAACCCTGTCGGATAAACGCGTGGCCGGGTAAACGATCTCCGCATTGTAATGCAGTAAACGGCCGGTTTTTACAATTTTCTGGAGGAAATAGAAATCTTCGCCGCTCAGTTTGGGCGTCATTCCTCCGCTGGCCCGGTAGGCCCATACCGGCAATGCAATTGCTGAACCCAGGGCCGTAAAGCAATACGGGCTTCGGATACGCCACATATTAATGGCAAAAGCCCGCATATAAATTTCGTAGCGAAGCATGGCCCGGTCCAGTTCGTTGGTATAGGATAGCTTGTGATAGTAGGGGATAGCTAATGCCGATGCAGCCGGGTTGATGCGCAGGTTTTCGGCAACCGAAGCAAAATATTCCTTGCTGAAAACGGTATCTGCATCCATGCTGATGATGATGTCATTATCCTTGGCAACTTTCGAAATATGATCCATCAGCAATTTACGGGCAAAGCCGATTCCTGATTTCTTTGGCAGCCATCCTTTACCGGGCGATGATCTGTCAATTATTTCAATTCTTTTGTCCTCAAGCGATTCCAGGTATTTGATAGCCAGCTGGTTCTCTTCACATGCATGAATATGCTCAGGCTCATTCCACCAGCTATCCGGTTGATTGACACATACTACCAGCTTGAAATTTTGTGCTTTCTGGGCCATAATGGCTTGCACAAGCAACGGCAGACGTTCCATTTCATTCAGTACCGGAAGCGCTATATAAATTAAAGAAGGTGTCAAATTCACTGGGTTTATATGAAAAGATATATATATCTTTGGAAAGCTATTTCGCAAAAGATTAACAAAAGTAATCGTTTTGCCTGATATATAAATCTTGCTATGGAAAGTAACGAAATACTCGACAAACTTCCGCGCCATCTGCTCAACCTGGTGATTGACCAGCCGTACCATAATTATACGGCACAGGATCATGCCGTGTGGCGATATATTATGAGGCAGAATGTGAGATATCTCCCTGCTGTGGCGCATTCTTCGTACCTGGATGGATTGAAAAGGACCGGTATAAGTATCAACCGCATTCCTCAGATGTATGGCATGAACCGCATTTTAAAGGAAATCGGCTGGGCAGCTGTTGCCGTGGATGGATTTATACCTCCGGCAGCATTTATGGAATTCCAGGCTTATAATGTTTTGGTTATTGCAGCTGATATCAGGCCGATTGACCAGGTGCTTTATACCCCGGCCCCTGATATTATTCATGAAGCGGCGGGTCATGCACCCATTATCGCTGATGAGGAGTATTCCGCATACCTGAGCAATTTCGGAAGGGCAGGCTCAAAAGCATTTTCATCGGTTTATGATAAAAAGATGTATGAATCCGTCCGTCATCTTTCCATCGTAAAAGCTGATCCGTATTCTACTTTTGATGACATCGAAAAGGCAGAAGCCGAACTCGATGCTTTGTCGAAACTGCAGAATTCCTCTTCCGAAATGGCATTACTCCGAAACCTGCACTGGTGGACAGTGGAATATGGACTCATCGGGTCCGTCGATAATCCAAAGATATACGGCGCCGGGCTCCTTTCATCCATTGGCGAAAGTCATAACTGCCTGAAGATGAAAGTTAAAAAATTGCCTTATTCATTGGATGCAATAAATTTTTCGTTCGATATTACCACGCAGCAGCCCCAGCTTTTTGTGACACCTGATTTTAAATATCTCAATGAAGTGCTGGAGCAATATATCGATACGATGGCGATACGAAAAGGGGGAATGGAAAGCCTGAACAAAGCGTTGCAATCGGGGGCAACCTGCACCGTAGTGTATAGTTCAGGATTACAGGTTTCGGGAAAACTGGTTAAAATATTTGAAAAGGATAACGAGCCGGTTTACCTTGGTTTCGATGGCCCTTCTATGCTTGCGTTTGAAAACCATCAACTTGACGGGCACGGTAAAAAGAATCATAAAGATGGATTTGGCTCACCGGTAGGATCAATAAAAGATTTAGGAAACATTGAAAACATGAGTGAAGGAGAGCTTTCCACGCACGGTATCAAAACCGGAGAAGAACTCACGCTGGATTTCAACAGCGGGGTGCAGGTAAAAGGAAAGCTTGAAAAAATCACCTGTCAACTGGGAAATAACCTTGTTTTTTCTTTCCACAACTGCATTGTCCGTTATAAAGATATGGAACTTTTTAAACCGGAATGGGGTGTGTATGATATGGCTGTAGGCGAAAGTATAACATCTGCATTTGCCGGTCCTGCTGATCCTGATGCATTCGGACTGAAATACCCGGCACCGGCTGAAAAGACACATCATTTTCAGCATCCGGAAAATACTATAAGGCTGCATAACTTGTACCTGGATGTGCAGGTTTTGCGTGACAATGGTGGTAGTACAGATGTTTTAACAGAGATATGGGATATACTGAAATATCACTATCCCGATGAATGGCTGCTGCCTCTCGAAATGGCAGAACTACTCTCAAAACAAAATAACAATTCAGGAATTTTAGAGGATATAATGAGTTTCCTGGAAACCCGGGCGGTCGAAAGTGAACAAATGCAAAGCCTGATCGGGAATGGTTTGCAGCTTATTGCATCCCGTTAACTGACAATCTGCTGGCAGCCAGAAGCAACAATAAGGCATCCTGTATTTCACCGCCGGCGATCATGCTGTGCGCATATTTATGCACTGCTTCTAAAATTTTACTTGTTTTACCGCTGTGTTTTATTGAAATCTCTCTGAAAAGAGGGGATTCCATATATTTTTCAATTTCCGGTGCCGTTGGCAGCAGTTGAAGGCTTCCCAGTCTGCCCAGGTCATTGCCTGTAAGTATACTGCTCATCCGCACATCTTCGGGTAGCGAATCAACACCAATGGCAAGTTTGCTTCCCGGTTTTTCGAGGGTAAACAGTGCCTTCCCCGATGCCCTGACATAATAATCAGCTCCCATCCGTCCAACCAGGTCGAGTTTGCGGGTATCAATCAAACCGGTTTTATCCAGGACTTTATCATTTACGTGGATCAGTAATACTTCGCAGATGATAAGGTTGGCCGAACCTGCGCCGTTGCCTGTTTCAATTACCTGCCTCACTTTACATTCAAACTGCACCGGTGATTCTTTCACCCTGAACGGCTTAACCTTTTCGGATGGGAGAGGGGTGAAGCCTGATTTGTAAAATTCGTTAATGCCCTTTGGAAACTCAGTACTGGCGAGGTTCACCTGCTCGACCATGGAATAGGTAACTACATTAATAACAACTTCCGGGACCTCTTTTACATTCAGGTATGTATCCTTTACTTCATTTGTACGGCCGCTTCGCGAAGGCGAAAAAATAAGTGTACTCGGGTTAACCCCAAACGCATTAAAAAAGCTGAAAGGGGAAAGGTTTGCATTTCCTAAACTATCGATGGTGCTGGCAAACGCAATCGGGCGCGGAGCCACCACACTTAGTATAGCCCGTGACAGGTGGTGTGAAGGAATATTTTTGGGATCAATGGTTGACATGGTATGGTTCGGTTAATAGTTAATGCCTGCCTGACTGCTTCAGCAGGCAGGGAAAATAGTTAATGGGTGAGGGAAACAGTTAATGTGAAACAGTTAATGGGAAAAGGTTGAAAGTTGATGAAGTGTATTATATGATTTAATTTCAGCATATTATAGATCCTTTTTTGCTATTTTCTTTTAACTTTTAACTTTTCACCCCTTCCATCGCCGGCAAAATCTTAACAACCGCTTCCCCAAAGCCAACCCTGATGCCATCTTTCTCACCAAAGCCACGCATGATAACGGTATCATGGTCGTTGATAAATTTCCTTTCGCTGCCGTCGGGTATTTTTATTGGCTTGGTTCCTTTCCAGGTGAGTTCGAGCATACTGCCGTAGCTTCCTGCATCGGGTCCACTGATGGTTCCGCTTCCGCAGAGATCGCCGACACGCATATTGCAGCCGTTGATGGTATGATGTGCCAGTTGCTGGCTCATGTTCCAGTACATGTATTTGAAATTGGATTTGCAGATGCTGACTTTCTCTTTATTTTCAGGTTTTATGAGAACTTCGAGATTAAGATCGAAATTGCGGT
>JBBSBT010000353.1:0-4187 GCA_038250985.1 Bacteroidales bacterium | reverse complement strand
CAGGAAATTAAGGTTAAAAAGCTGATCATTACTCAACAGAGTAAGTGAATCAGTCGCTACAAAACTAATCATCAGAACTCCCGGTGAAACTATAGTGGTTGATATGACACCATTGGACAACAGGGCATTCATTTGTGAAAGCCCGTCGAATGTAATCAGTGATGGATCGAAAGTGAGGTGAATTGTAAATGCTGAAATAGAGGTAAAATCAGATGCCAATACAGGAATAGCAAGTGGTAAAGTAACACAGTTGGTTGCATTTCCGGCAGTAACATTCACCACACCGGTCACGGTATTTAATATGATAAATTGTTGTGAAACGATGCAGCCGTTTTCATTTCGTACCCATACGGTATAAGGTCCGGGATGCAGTTTTGAAAAGACATTTGACGATTGCCAATCCATTCCGTTTAAGGAATAAGCCAATGATGACGCTGCACCATCAGCAGTAATTATAGAGTAGCCGTTTGCCAATCCATTGGTGGCAGTAAAGACCTGGATATTCGTAATTTCGGGGCTTGCTACTTTTACAGCAAGCGTTGTAACCAGTCCGCACTGCCCGGCACCAGGAGTGAATATATAAACAGAAGTGCCTGAAAACGATGTATTTATAACAGCAGGCGACCAGGTTCCGGTAATCCCGTTTGTTGAAACAGGCGGTAATAAAGGTGCAATACTATTGAGACATAAAGGCCCGATAGCAGTGAATGCAGGTAGTTCCTCATCTTTAAATGTAATAGTGAATGAAGATTCCACCGGAGGGCAACTGCCAGCCCGTCCAAAACCTGCCGCTTTCAGAGTAAATGTAACGGAACCGGTGGCTAAATCAGAAACGCCATACTTATATTCCGGATGTAATATTGTTGAATCGTTAAATACGCCATCACCATTGCTGATCCATGCCAGGCTGCTGTAGCCTGAAGCAGTTGCGTTGATAAGGGTAACCGGACTTGTACTGCAACTTGTCATATTCATGCCCGAATAAACAAGAGGCGGATCAAATACTTTAATGGTGCCCAGTTCAAGACTGTCGCAACCATGTACGCCGGTTTGAAGAGCTGAGAGCATATAATCCCCGGCTGCCAGGTTGAATGCGATAGTAACTGTATCCGCAGTTTCAGGAAGTGCAATTGAAACTCCTGATGGGTCGGTCAAAGTCCATATATAGGTAGATCCGGCTTCGCCATCGATACGATAGTGACGTTCAGCGCCCTTGCACACACTGTCAATCACATACCCCTGGCCGGCTGCCCCGTAGGCAACTGCAAGCAGTATGGTCAACAATATGATTCTGAGCCTGTTCATGCTATTTCTTCTTTTTAGTTAAAGGGTCGTACTGATAAATATGTGAACTGCCGGGTTTGGCATAAACTGTTACTGTGACGATGTTCGAAGGAATAATACTGGTAGCGACAGCATCGGTAATACTTATCACTTCAAACAGGTAAGTGCCTGATGAAACAGGGGTAAATGGAATAAGCAGCGTAGAGTCTGAAAGGTTATTCAGTGTAATATCCTGTATGGTTGCATCCGGGTAAGTAATGCGATAAGTGATGCTCCATGGCGCTGTGCCTGTTAAATGAGTTTCGATGTTAGTACTCTGACCGATACAAATTGACGATTGGGTGAGCCTCAGATCAGCTGTGGGTAAAGGAAGGTCTACTAAGATTGTCCCGACTTTCAGATTCATGGTACAACCGGCTCTTTGTGAAGTCACCTTATAAAAATAGGTGCCGGGGCTAAGCCATTTCACCTGAACAACCGGACCGTTGCTGATACCGCCTTCAAAAACTGCCTGCGATGACAAACAGTTACCCGGATCGGACGCGAAGTTTATACCTGTTGCGTCATTATACAATTCCCATTCATAGGTATCGCCTGGTATTTCAACAACACTTAGTGATGATGTTTGACCTGCATACACACTATTCGTCTGTGCCATAGCGGGTGCTACAGCCAGCAACAGCATAACTGCTGCCAACATCAGACGTAATATGTATTTAGGTTTCAACATTAATTTTATTTCATATTCAGTATGTAGTATTCAAAATCAGATTTTCAAACTCCAAAGCTGCAAACTTTGAAAATTTGTCATTTTTGCCCCCAATCACATCAGGGCATAGCTCCGCCTCACCACACCCAAAGCGTGGTTTGCCCCCGATTTCATTTCGTCGTCGGAAGTTGCTTCCTCGGTTGAAAAAGCCTTTTCCGGGTGGCTTTATTATTGGATACTTTAAAGGTATCCAGGTACTTTCTGCTATTTGAATCGAAACATCGATCGTTATTCCCCTGATTCCATCCCTGGCCATCCTTTCTGTACCAACTCTTCGCATCCACCCTATTCCATCCCTTGGCAACCTTTCTGTAACATCCGTACCGTCTCTGGGCATTCTTTCTGTTCCTTCCCTGGACATCCACCCTATTCCATCCCTTGGCAACCTTTCTGTAACATCCGTTCCATCTCTGGGCATTCTTTCTGTTCCGTCTCTGGGCATCCTTTCGTTTCTGTCATTGGCCATTCTTTTGGTTCCGTCGCGCGAAAGCCTGAAAATATGGCACCCGACATCACAATCAGGCCCTTCTTTATTATGATTTTTTTTCATTCATTATAACTTTCATTGTAATTCCTAAAAACTGCAATTCATTCGGTCATTCTGCTCAATTGTTAAATTGTGCGTATCAAATCAGTTTTGTACACAAAGGATATGGTTTGCAAGCGTTTTCAAATGCACACTAACCAGGCAAGCATTCCGTACACAATCATATTCAGGAAGCCGCCACCGCACAATCGCGGAGATGGTGATTTTTTTCATTTGTTTATACGCTTATATCAGCCATTGCCTTTTTGTAAGATCTGACATATGCAGAACCTGGATTCTGCTAAACTTAAGTTGTGCGATACAACGCAAATCAGGCAAGGATTCAGGTTATCCCGAAACTGCCCTCAGAAAAAACGAAATGCTCCTATGTAACCATAGGTTTTATGCATTAAGAATTATGCGAAGTACGCCTACTATGCTTTTTCCACCCTGTTAACCTTACTGTTCGCCTTGTAACGGCCAGTAGAAATATTCAGATTTGAAAAAGTAAAAATTATATCCGGCTCATTACGGCGTTACAAAAGTTCCCGTAGCTGGAACAGCTGTAACAGTTGGACGTGCCAGCAGAGTTTGTGTTGCCAAATCGTCAATTAACGAAGGAGCTGATGCACAATCAGAGTTAGGAACATCAGGTTGCAATGCAGCGTCAATTCCGTTAACATAAAGCGGATACGAAAAGTCAGCGAGTCCTTCATAAGTCCCGTTTTGAATGGTTACTCTCACAAAAATAGAAACGCCGTTGCTTGTATTTGTAACCGAAGTCAATACCGGATCGCCGTTATTAAGCGGGTGTGGTGTACCAAATCCCGTGTCATAATCCCATACCGCTGTTATTGTCATGCCTACAGCCGGAGTCGGAAACGAAAAGGTTGGAACCCAGCTTCCGGTAAAGTTTGCTGCAACTACTTCATAATAAAGAACATTTGTTCCGTAATCTGTTACAATAGCGGTACCTGAATATGTCGCCGATTGTATTGGGGAAACACAGGTTGAGAACGGGGCAGTGTAAGGATTTACTATATCCACAGGAACCTTTGCTGCATTCAGATTAAGGATATCAACTGTAAAACCATTAGTAGGCGTAATTTTATATACTTTCAGGTTATTGGCACAAGCAGCATCATATTGAGCAACAACAAAAGTCGGAGTTGTAACTGCGGTTGCAAGCGTTGCGCTCGACCAGGTAATGTCAACATTATTAACAGTACTTGTAACTCCATAGCTTGCGCTTGTTCCAAGTAGTGCTGGCGATGTCAGCCTGGTGCCGATATTATTGGTTCCCGCGGCTATGAAGGCCTGATCAGTAGTTGCCCACCATTGGAAATTGCCACCGGCTGGAGTGGCCGTTACGGCGTAGTTGTAAGGATTACCCGCGATAGGGTTTAGTGGTCCACTGCTGCATGTTAGCGGAAGTGGATTTTCGTGGTGGGTTGCTGTTTGTCCAATAGTAGTATTTGTAATTACTACTGCGAACATAGCCAAACTCAGTTTAATTAAAAATTGCTTTTTCATTTTGTTTAGGTATTAAGGATTGTTATTAATGATTTGTGAATCATGTATTTCAACATGTTTAAAAATTGTTTTTTT
>JBBSBT010000352.1:0-4188 GCA_038250985.1 Bacteroidales bacterium | reverse complement strand
GGATATCGGCCCTTACCATTCACTGAATGATTCAACTCCGAATAAAAATCTTATTCTAACTGCCAACAATCTGCGTATCACCATTAATTCAAAAAAAATATACAGGGCAATGGATACGGTATGGATTCCCGTAACCATTATCAACCGTGGCAAGACACCCGTTTTTTCAGGAATGAAAAACAAAGTTTTTTTATCCTATTTTTGGATCGTTAATAACGACGTTCTGAACTGGAGCGAAATCCGGACTCCTTTACAGTCTGATATTTACGGCCAAATGAGACAGGATATCAAAGTTGCCGTGCCATCCAACAAAGGGCGAATGCAGCTGAAGGCCGATATAATTGCTGATGATAACTGGCTTGGGATTTTCAACCAGGAGGATGTTCTGGTATACTAATTGCTGATATAAGCAGTTATTATCAAAGTCGAATTAAAAAAATAAAATCACATTATCTGAAATGAGAAAACTAATAGCTTTAATTTTTGCTTTATCCTTTGGCGCCGGTTTGCTGGCTGCTGAAAAGGGATATAAAATTACCGTGAAATTAACAGGGTCAGCAGATACTTCATTACTGCTTGCACATTACTATGGAACTAAGCAATACCTTGACGATACAGCATTTCGTAACAAACAGGGCTTATTTGTCTTCCAGGGAAATGAAAAATTACCCGATGGCATGTACATCATAGCCGGTCAGAATAAAAGCAAGTACTTTGATTTTTTTCTTACCGGAACGCAACAGATGGAATTTTCGTGCGATCCGGTTGATGTTGTTAACACTATGCAGGTCAAAGGTTCGGATGATAACAAGGCATTTTTCGCATATATAAAACACCTGGGCAATATGTCGGCTGAAATAGAACCCTTGAACAAGTGGATGAAAGCCAACAGCAACCGCACCGATTCCGTCGATATCGTAAAATCGCGCATCGAAGCCATTGATAAAGAAGCCAAGGCATATATTAAAAACTTTTATACGTCCAACCCGGACTACCTTTCGGCAAATTTTGTAAAAGCGAGCAATGAAATCGAATACCTTTCATATATCACATCGCCTGAAGGCAAAGTCGACTCTTCCCTTATTTATCCAACCTACAAAGCCCATTTCTTCGATAACTTCACTTTTTCAGATCCGCGCTTAATTTATACACCTGTCTTCGCCCAGAAGATGGATTTCTATTTCGATAAAATGGTTGTTCCTACTCGCGATTCATTGGAACGGGATATTGACAGGGTTATGGCTCTTGCTTCGGTAAACAAGGAAATGCAGACTTATATGGCCTGGTTTTTATCCCTCAAATATGAAACTTCGCAGGTGATGGGTCAAGATGCTTTGTTTGTATACGTGGTGCGTAAATACCTCGAAACAGGGAAAGTGGGCTGGCAATATCCCGAGGTAAAAGACAATGTATTAAAACGGGTAAATACGCTTGAGCCCCTGTTGCTTGACAAGGTAGCACCCAACCTCATATTGGTCGATACCAACAACGTGCCTCATTCGCTGCTTGCAACTAAAGCCCGGTACACTTTGCTGTTTTTCTGGGAAAGCACCTGTGGACATTGCCAGGCCGAAATGCCGAAAGTGAAGAAATTCTACGAGGAATTTCATCCCAAATATAATCTCGAAATATATGGTATAAGCACAGATACTTCGCTTGTTAAGTGGAAAGAATACATCAAAAAAATCGATATGCCATGGATCAATGTGAACGGCCATATGAGCGTGAGCGGGAATTACCATACGTTATATGATATACGCAGCACACCCATCATGTACTTGCTGGATGAAAATAAAAAAATACTGACCAAATTCCTGCTTATCGACGAAATCAGCAATTTTATCATTAAACGGGAAGAAGCGTTGGAAAAGGTCAGAAAAGAAAAGACGCCGTAGGTAATGGTTTCAGAGTTTCAGGGTTACAGAGTTACAACGTTACAAAGTTACAAAGTTACAGAGTTACAATGTTTCAGTCCCGATCCCTGTCGGGATACAACGTTTCAGAGTTACATGTTCCTAAAGTCCAAAATCAGGGAATAAAATCTGATTTCTCCTCACCCGGCACCCGGCACGAGGCACCAGGCACCAGGCACCAGGCACCAAGCACTAAGCACCAAGCACTAAGCACCAGGCACTAAGCCCATAAAATAATCATCTATATACCCAAACTTACCCATGACCCTATCACGAACCATCTGGATTACAGGCGCATCATCAGGAATAGGCGAAGCATTAGCCATGCAATGGGCTGCACCGGGAACACAGCTTATTCTTTCCAGTTTTGATGTAAAGCAGCTCGAAATTGTTTCGAGTAACTGTGAAAAGAAAGGAGCACAAGTGCACAGTATTCCTTTCGATCTCACCAAAGAAAATGAAATTGCCGAAGCTGTTAAACAGGTTCAGGCCCTCGCTCCTAAAATCGATATTCTTGCCAATGTAGGCGGTATAGGGCAACGCTCACTTATTATTGATACACCTTCGGATGTTTCGCGCCGTATCATGGAAACTGATTTCTGGGGCCATGCCACACTCACTTCGGACATATTGCCGTTTATGGTAAAAACCGGTGGAGGAAACATAGTTGTTATGAGCAGTTTGTCGGGATTATTCGGTTTCCCGCAACGTTCAATGTATTGCGCAGCCAAACATGCGCTGCACGGATTCTTCGAAACCCTGAGACTTGAACATCATAAGGATAACATCCATGTTACAATGGTTTGCCCCGGAAGGATAAAAACAAACTTTTCGCTCTCTGCACTAAATTCAACCGGAGGAGCCCACGGGCAAATGGATAAAGGCCAGGAAAACGGTGTGAGTGTTGAATATTGTGCCAGACAAATTAACAAGGCTGTAAAAAGAAATAAAAAGCAGGTGATTATCGGGGGAAAAGAAGTAATTATGCCGTACCTGAAACGATTCGTACCCTGGCTTTTTTATAAAATTGCGCTACGGATTGATCCGAATGCTTAATTTTGGATGTCGGATTTGGGATATCCCCTGAACTTTGAACATTGAACCCTTGAACCTTGAACGCCGAACGCATCTGAATCTTTGGACTCAGTCCTTCGGACATCTCCCCAAAAGGAGAACCCTAACATCTAACACCTAGACCCTAAATCCTATTTTTAAAATGAATCAAGTAGTAGTAAGCGGAATACAGCAACTCGGCATCGGAGTGCAAAATGTTGCCGAAGCATGGAAATGGTATCGTACATACCTGGGAATGGATATTAAAGTATTTGAAGAAAGCGCAACCGCTTCGCTTATGCTGCCTTATACCGGCGGAGTGCCACAAAAACGGCATGCTGTACTTGCCCTGAACCTGAGTGGTGGCGGTGGATTCGAGATATGGCAATATACCGATCGTGTTCCGCAGGCGCCAAACTTTGTTCCTGCTCTCGGTGACCTGGGAATATTTGCAGCCAAAATCAAGGCCCGCAATGTTGAAAAAACGCATGCCCATTTTACTTCCGAAAAACTCAATGTCAGCCCGTTGGTTACTGACCCCTCCGGCCGATCACATTTCTTCGTAACCGATCCTTTCAATAATATTTTCCAGATCATCGAATCACATAACTGGTTTGTGAACGAGAAAAAGCATACCGGTTCAGTGTATGGTGTAGTAATTGGCGTTACGGACATCGAAAAAGCGATGAAGGTGTATTCCGATATCCTCGGATTTGATAAAGTTGTATTCGATTCAAAATCAGAATTCCCCGATTTTGCTTCATTAACAGGGGGAGATAACACTTTCCGTAGAGTTTTACTTAAAAACAGCAAACCCCGTTTGGGAGCCTTTGGCAAATTATTTGGTGAAAGCGAAATTGAACTCGTGCAGGTCGAAGGCCTTGCGCCACGAAAGATTTATGAAGGCCGCTACTGGGGCGATTTAGGCTTTATTCACCTCTGTTTTGATATTCAGGGCATGGAAGCTTTAAATGCAGCCTGCGCCAAACGCGGGTTCCCGTTTACTGTCGACAGTTTCGCCAATCACAACGGAAACAGTTTCGATATGGGCGAAGCGGCCGGACATTTTGCCTATATAGAAGATCCTGACGGCACCCTGATTGAATTTGTAGAAACGCACAAAGTGCCGATCTATAAAAAATTCGGCTGGTACCTGAATCTCCGTAAACGAAACCCCCGAAAACACCTACCCGACTGGATTGTAAAAACCTTAGGTTTTGGC
>JBBSBT010000351.1:0-4188 GCA_038250985.1 Bacteroidales bacterium | reverse complement strand
TTATTGCTGGTAAATACAGATCCCACTGATGCAAATTCATTATATAAGTCAACTACAAATGCTTCGTCGTTTACCCCGCTGTCGCAAACTGTAGTTAATAGCCGCCCAAGTGTAATGGACGATGGAAGCACCGCTGTTTTCGTTGCCGGCGACCGAACCATTTATGCCATAAATCTTTTGCCATCGTACGATGAATTTGTGATTCAGAATGAAACAGTTTGGGGAAATGTAGCGGTTTCAAAAGATGGGAATAAAATTGCAGCTGTTACCACGGAGCAGGATTCAGCCATATGGGTTTACAGTTTTCAGAAACAGGAATGGGCAAAATTCCATTTATATAATCCGGGGACACAAACCGGCATAAAAACGGATAATGTGCTTTATGCCGATGCACTGGAGTGGACATTCGATGGTGAATATATTATGTATGACGCCTATAATCAGTTCAATAATAATTCAGGACAGCCTACCGGTTACTGGGATGTAAGTTTTATAAAGGTTTGGGATAATTCAACCGGCGATTGGGCTGATGGCTCTGTTTTTAAAATGTTCACAAACCTGCCTGAAAATGTAAGTATTGGAAATCCTTCCTTTGCAAAAAATTCACCCTATATAGCAGCATTCGATTACATCGATAATTCTGCTGCAACAAGTGAGGTTACCATCCTTTCCGTTAACCTTGAAACTGGTGATGTTGGTGAAGTATATAACAACGGCGACATCCTTGGATATCCTAACTATTCGAAAACCGATGATAAAATTATATTTAATGCTACGGCAGGAACGGATGAGGTGGTAAAAGAAATTTCGATGCAACCGGATAAAATTCATCCAACAGGAAATGCAACTTCACTGATTTTGGGTGCAAAATGGGGTGTTTGGTATTCAACAGGAATCAGGGCCTTAGGCATAAAGGAGGCTACTGCCAAAAACAAATTAAGGGTATATCCGAATCCGACTTCAGCAAAGGCATTTATTGATCTTTCAGGTTCCAATGAGGGGAGTGGTATAATTGAACTGTTTGATATCAGCGGAAAGAAACTTAAAACTGTTACCTTCAAAGCCCAACAGTCCGAAGCTGAAATAGATCTTTCAGCATACAGTAAGGGCGTTTATTTGCTGAAAGTAAACAACAACCGGTCCTCAGCCACTATGCAGGTGATAAAGAAATAATTCCGGAACCCGGAAATTGAAGTTGTAGAATCCATAAATTCTATAATTTTATAGGGATTTAGAAAAGAGACTTTTCTTTATGAGGAGTCTCTTTCCTTTTCTCTGCCGCGTGCATCAGAAAATAAAATGCGCGCGAACGGAAGAAATTAATTGAGGATAGTTGTGCTATATTCCTTACAATAAGTAAATTTGGGACTTTTACTTTTGAAAATATAAATGACTAAAGCAAACCGGGGTTACCTCTATGCCTTAATCGCTACTATTTGCGGTTCATTGGTTTACCTTTTCAGTAAAGCTGCGCTTAACGAAATAAGCCTACCCCAGTTTGGATTCTGGTGGTTTCTTACGGCCATTTTCTGGAACGGAATAATGGCAGTTCATCCTCGGGGCGGCTTCAGGATAAAAACATTTACCAGGCGGGATTACCAGACTTTATTGTACATCGGACTGATTGAAATAGTTGCTACTACTTCTTTGTATGCTGCCATTCAGGTTTCACCCAATCCGGCAATACCCTCATTTCTCCGTAACCTTGAGTATCTTTTTGTAACCGTATTTGGGTTTGTATTGCTGGGCGAGCGATTTGGCAAGGTCGCTTTGGCGGGTGCCATTCTCACGCTCTCGGGAGCCTTCATCATCAGTTTAAGGGCAACATCAGGAGGTAGTTTTTTTACTGCGGCTTCCGGTTTAATGTTGCTTTCCACATCGTTTTATGCAGTTCGTACCATAACCGCCAAAAAGCATATTCGCGAAATCAGCCCGGTTGTGCTGGCAATAAACAGGTCCATTTTCCTGGCATTATTTGCACTTATCTTTATGTTTGCCGAAAAGCACACATTTAAAATTCCCACACATGCTTTCCTGTATATTCTGGCAGGTTCTTTTGTCGGCCCTTTTCTGACTTCCATATTTCAATATTCAGCCCTTAAGTTTATTGAAGCTTCGAGGGCAGCAATTGTTATGAGTACCACCGGATTGTTTGTGCTGGTCGGAGCCTTTCTGTTTTTTGGTAGTCTGCCCACCCCGGTGCAGATTTTTGGTGGACTTGTCTCCATGGCAGGAGTGGCACTTATGATGCGAAAAGGCCTGAAGTAAGGATTTGCATTGAAGAAATCATTACATAATAAACACACCAATTAAGGAAATAATTATTTTGTCGATTCAACATTTTCTATTGAGGAATTTGGGTTTAATCCAGTTCTGAACCTTGGCTGGAACGTATCCTTTTCCTGATGCGTGCCGGTACCATCAAGTTAAAAACTTTAGATATAATATTGTTTGAAATCAATGGTATCAATTGATAGTTTGTATATTTGAAAGACGTAATGAACGCTCTGGTTTCTAAATTCCAGTTTATCTACCTATACCCATGAATCAATATCAAATAGAATCCGATAATTGTAATTTCCGGCATTATAAAAATTAAATTAGTAACCATATTGGAATTCGCCATATGATTAAAAGAAATAAAATAATAAAAGTCATTCTATTAGCCATCTTGTTAATTGCAATAGTTTATTTTGGGATTTATAAAAAGGGAATTGTCTATTTTACTGGTCTAACTACCCCTTACAACTACTTTCAAGCGCGATCTGATAGGAATAAAATCCCATTAACCTTTTATGAGCAAACTTTGCCTTATTATATAGCGCCTATTAACAGTGATAGCCTTCAAAATTGTTATGGGTTTAGGGTTAAATATGGTGGTTTAGAAGTTTCATATTATGTTCTTAAACTTTACAATTCTGTTATTCAAGATGAGTTAATACGAAGGATTGGAGAGAAAAAATGGAAAGAATATCAATACAAATCGGACTCTTTATCCGATTCTGCTTTTGCGCGATTTAAACGAAAATTTCAATAAGAACTGTTGTGGAAAGCTAAATTTATAGTATCCCAATTTGCGCATGATATTTTCTGATGCGTGCTGGTCCCTTTACCCCGAAAATTACGCTCATGAGCCAAACCGTTATTCCACGATGTCGCCATTATAATAGATTTTCTTAGAAAGGAACGGCATTAGAAAAATATGTTAGCGTTTCTTGACGGAGGTATGTGCGAATGGCATGTACGTAGCAATACACAGCAACGACAAATGCCTGGATTTGTAACGATCTTTCATGCCTTGTATTGCGAGAAGATACCTCTGGCATAGAAACGCAACATATTTTTCGAAAGCCTTGTCCCGATAGCTATCGGGATTTTGTTACTTTTTGTTCAAGCAAAAAGTAAGAGAAAGAATATATTCAATCCGAAATTTAAAAAAAATCACATTTCTTTAAAATCTTATATATCAAAATTTGTTTCCAGCACATCAAAAGAATATGTAGCCGATATAAAGTTGGTGTTTTCCCAATCCCTGCTATTTCCTATCTTTGCAAAAAATTTCAAAATGCAACTTGAATTTAGTGAACAGGAACAAATACGACGTAATTCATTAACTGAGCTGGCGGCACTGGGCATAAATCCGTATCCGGCCGAAAGTTTTCCAATAAATGTTACAGCGCAGGCTATACTTGCCGACTACAATCCCGATAACCATCATGCTTTCCAGGATGTAAGCATCGCCGGCCGCATTATGACGCGCCGTATTATGGGCGCTGCCTCTTTTGTTGATCTGCAGGATAGTACCGGCCGTATCCAGTTATACATTAAACGAGACGAAATTTGCGAAGGCGAAGATAAAACACTCTACAATACTGCATTTAAACGATTGATGGATATCGGCGATATTATCGGCGTAAGCGGTTATGTTTTTATTACCCAGATGGGCGAGATATCCATCCATGTGAAATCATTGAAACTGCTTAGCAAATCATTGCGTGTGCTGCCTATTGTGAAGGAAAAAGACGACCTGGTTTTCGACGCTTTCAGCGATCCGGAGGTTCGTTATCGCCAGCGCTATGTCGATCTGATCGTTAATCCTGAAGTACGCGATGTATTTGTAAAACGTGCCCGCCTGGTTAATACCATGCGCAACTTCCTGAGCAGCAAAGGCTACCTCGAAGTGGAAAC
>JBBSBT010000350.1:0-4239 GCA_038250985.1 Bacteroidales bacterium | reverse complement strand
TTATCGCGCAGCATTTTCTCGGCAATATCTTTCCCTGTATAGCCCCTGCCAATTGGAATGGCAGCATATTTTCTGAATTTTGATTTCAACACCTGGCTCACGATCAGACTAAGGATCATAAAACCGATAAATATTATAATGTACATGATTTTTCTTTTTTAATTCAGTGCACTAAACACAAAATTCCTGCCAATTTTCAGGTTGCGACATTGTGGCAGGGGAGGAGTAGAAGTTAATAGAAAAAAGTTAATAGAAAATGGTCAGACGGTTGTTTTCTAAAACTCTTCAAACCCTTCAAACTATTAACTATTTTCCATTAACTATTAACTATTTTCCGTTAACCATTGACTATTTTCCATTAACCATTAACTACTCCCCCAGGGGAACAATAGACTCATCATGCCAGGAGGCGTACATCGTGTAACTCTTCGCTATACGGTTTACCTGTCCTTCGAGCAGTGACTGGTCAATGGATTTGATTTTTTTGGCGGGAACTCCGGCGTAAACGCTTCCGGATTCAACCAGGGTATTTTGCGAAACTATTGCTCCTGCAGCTATGATTGAGTTGCTTTCCACAACAACGCCATCCATTACAACAGAACCCATACCAATCAGCACATTGTCGTGAATGGTGCAGCCATGAATAATGGCTCTGTGCGCAATAGATACATTATTGCCAATAGTTACGGAATGTTTCTGATAGGTGCAATGGATAACAGCACCGTCCTGGATGTTCACGTTATTCCCGATGCGTATGGAATGTACATCGCCCCGAATTACGGCGTTAAACCACACACTGCAGTTGTCACCCATAACCACATCGCCAACGATGGTGGCATTTTCGGCAATAAAAGTATTTTTGCCGATGCTGGGACTGATTCCTTTGATGGGATAGATGAGAGGCATTTTATTTACGATTTACGATTTATGATTTACGAATGACGATTTATGAATACCGATTTATGATTTGCGATTACTTTTTTATTTATTAACAACCATTATCAACCCAATCGTAAATCGTACCTCGTAAATCGTACTTTGTTTCAAATTACAGTACTCTGACCCCAAAATCCTTCTAATCCACCGGGCTGAATGAACTCACTTCATTATCGTTTATTGCCTTTGGATAATCAATTGAAAAGTGAAGCCCGCGGCTTTCTTTCCGCTCAATGGCCATTTTTACAATAAGCGTGGCTACTTTTATGAGGTTACGAACTTCGCAGATTTTGTCGATCAGTACCGATTGTTTATAAAGTTCTTCGGTTTCACGTTCCAGGGTGCTGAGTCTGTCGGCAGCCCTTTTTAATCGAAGGTTCGATCTGACAATACCCACATAATTGGTCATAATGCCCTGCAATTCCCTCATAGTCTGTGTGATGAGAATCATTTCTTCGTTCATTACGGTGCCTTCGGCATTCCAGTCAGGGATATCCGTACATAAAGCAATATGTTTAAGCTTTTGTGATGAATCAACACATGCCCGGTGCGAATAAACCAGCGATTCGAGCAATGAATTACTTGCCAGCCGGTTTGCTCCATGCAAGCCGGTAGATGAACATTCGCCCGAGGCATACAGGTTTATTATGGAACTTTGTCCCCATTCATCAACTTTAATTCCGCCGCAGGTATAATGTGCAGCAGGGACAACAGGAATCATTTCCTTGGTCATATCAATGCCGATACTAAGGCATTTCGCATACACTCCAGGGAAATGATCAATAAGACTGTTGCGGTCGAGATGACGGCAATCGAGGTACAGATGGCTCTCACCGCTTATTTTTAATTCATTGTCAATAGCGCGCGCAACGATATCACGAGGCGCCAGCGAAAGGCGCTTATCGTATTTCTGCATGAACTCATTGCCTTTAATATCCTTTAAAATTCCTCCAAATCCACGTAATGCTTCGGTGATCAGAAACGATGGTTTTTCCAGAGGATTGTAAAGGGAAGTCGGATGAAACTGTATAAATTCCATCTTTTCGATATCGCCCTTTGCGCGGTAAACCATAGCTATTCCATCGCCGGTTGCAATAGGCGGATTGGTTGTTGTAGCATAAACATTGCCGGCACCGCCGGTTGCCATCAGGGTAACTTTTGCAAGTATAGTATCAATGCTATTGTTTGTTTTATTCAGCACATAAGCACCGTAACAGGTAATATCAGGAGTACGGCGGTTTACATACATACCCAGGTGATGCTGGGTAATGATTTCAACGGTAAAATGATTTTCCAGAATTTCAATATTTTTATCTTCGTTTGCACGTGCTATAAGTGTCTGTTCAATTTCAAGCCCGGTCTGGTCCTTATGATGAAGCACCCGAAATTCTGAGTGTCCGCCCTCTTTTGCCAGGTCGTATTGACCCGAAGAGTTTTTATCGAAGCTAACCCCTTGCGCAATCAATTCTTTAATCCGCTCGGGAGCTTCTGTTATGGTGAGCCTCACTACTTTTTCGTCGTTCAGATCATCGCCGGCAATCAGGGTATCCTGTATGTGTTTTTCGTACGTGTCGGGGGTGTACATCACGGTTGCAATTCCACCCTGGGCATATTTTGTGGCCGTTTCTTCGGCATTAGCTTTAGCTACAATACAAACCTTCCCATATTTAGCTGCCTTCAGGGCAAAACTCAGCCCGGCAATACCCGTTCCAATAACCAGGAAATCAACTTCTCGTCGCATAATTAAATAAATAAAGTGCAAATTTAACAATTAACTGTGGTCTTTCATCCGGATAGTTGATTATTCAGCCTTTTCTTTTAATTTTACTTGCTCGTCAAAAGTCTGATATTCATCTTTTTTATCCAACATTTATCTATGAAAAATATCCTTCTGCTTTTAGCTGTAGCTTATACAGCATCATGTTTTGGGCAGCAAACCCAAAGTCCTGATTCGAAAGTAACCAATGTTACCTTGTTTCTTTCGGGAGCCCAGGTTACACGCAATGCCCAGGCAACACTTCCGGCAGGCATTACAGAACTCACTTTTACCGGATTATCCGAAAACATAGATGCCAATACCATCCGTGTAACCGGCGAAGGAAATTTCACCATTATCTCTGTCAATAGCCGGATTAATTATCTGAAAACGCAGAAAACCGTTAAAGATGAAGAATCGATTAAAGCAAAGAAAAAACAACTTGAAACTTTGCTTGAAGATATAGCCGCTCAACAGAGCGTAGTAGCCACCGAGGAAAACCTGCTGAAGGCAAACCAGAAGATTGGTTCGCCCGATAAAGGTACTACTACCATCGAATTGAAGTCGGCGGCTGACTTTTTCAGGGCCCGGTTTACCGAGTTGTCGGATAAGAAACTGGCGCTTTCGAGGAAAGAAGAACTAACCCGGGAAGAACTTAACAGGATTAATGACCAATTGGGTGAGGCTTCGAAAATAGATGTGAAGCCAACCGGGGAAATTATGGTGCAAGTGATGGCAAATGCACCGATGATGGCTAAGTTCAAATTAAGCTACCTGGTCAGGACGGCTTCGTGGAAACCTGAGTTTGACTTGCGCCTTGATGATATTTCTCAGCCTCTTGAATTATCACGTCGCGCAAAAATAAGTCAGAATTCAGGCGAAGAATGGAAAGATATTAAACTCACACTTTCAACCGGCAATCCGAATGAATCGGGAACAGAGCCAAAGTTATCGCCCTGGTATATCGGGGGAAGTTACAGTACATATTTAAACCTTACCAATAAAACGAGAAGCGAACCCGACCGTTCGGTGATTGAAAAGCCGAATACGGGTTATGCTTTCAGTGGCAAAGTAACCGGCAGAGTTTATTCTGTTGATGATGGATCTGGCATTCCGGGGGTTAGCATCTTAATTAAAGGAACATCAAAAGGTACATTGACCGATGTAAACGGCAATTACACAATCGCAGCTCAAATTGGAAATGTGCTTCAATACTCGTTCATCGGAATGAATGCCGTTACCACCATTGCCGATAATCCGGTTATTAATATCGGAATGCAGACCAGCGCACAGTCAATAGAAGGAGTTGTGGTTACAGGTTATGGTAGTTCACGGGATAGGGATTTATCGGAAGAAGCCGTACCTGCACAAAAATATCAAACTGTTAAGCAACCAATTAATTTGCAGATCGAATCCAACAGCCAGGACCAGGTTCGTTCTGTGAAAGAATACGCAATTTCGATGCCCATGAATATGCCATCAGATGGTAAAGAATACAACCTGGTGATCGGTGGCGAATCAATAAAAGCGATGTATGAGTTTCATGC
>JBBSBT010000349.1:0-4242 GCA_038250985.1 Bacteroidales bacterium | reverse complement strand
TTTACAGGGATCTCAGGGTCATAGATGGTTTTTATAACCTGGACTATCCGCTCGGAGATCATATCTTTTTCTATTTGTTTACGCATTGAAGAATGGGATTAGGGGTTGGGGTTCAGGATTTAGAGACTGGTGCCCGGAATTTGAATCTTTTTAAAGGGATACTCCATGCACTATGCACCGAGCACTATGCACTAAAATCAAAATATCAGACATTCTTCTCCTTAATCTGGTAGGCGAATGCATACATTTTTATTTGCTTTACCATCGATAACAATCCGTTACTGCGTGTAGGAGAAAGATGTTCTTTAAGCCCGAGTTTATCGAGGAAAGTAGTCTCTGCTTCTACAATTTCGGTGGGTGTATGACCGGAGAATACCCGTATAAGCAGGTAAGCAATTCCTTTTGTGATAACGGCATCGCTGTCGGCTGTGAAATATATTATGCCATCCTTGTACTCTGAACTGAGCCATACCCGCGATTGGCAGCCGACTATCAGGTTTGAGTCTGTTTTTTGGGTATCGTCGATCAAGGGAACCGAACGTCCCATTTCGATCAGGTAATTGTATTTGTCCATCCAGTCATCAAACTGGTTAAACTCGTTGATTATCTGGTCGATGGTTTCATTAATTGTCATTTCTGAATGTTGTTTTTATAGTTTCGATAAAATGATTTCATCATTGTGTTTTGCAGCCATCACACTTCCTTTTATGCGAAAAGTGTTTTTACTTTCTGAATAGCATCAATGAGTTGATCCACTTCGCCCCGGGTATTGTAAAAAGCGAAGGAGGCACGCAAGGTACCATTTATTCCTAAACTATCCATCAGAGGCTGCGTACAATGGCTTCCCGTACGAACAGCAATTCCCATATGGTCGATAATTGTTCCCGCATCAAAAAAGTGGATCCCTTCAATCAGAAACGAAATAATGGCGGCTTTATTTGCAGCAGTTCCGATAATTTTTATTCCTTCTACCTCCAGGAGCCTCGATGTAGCGTAGTTCAGCAGGTCGGTTTCCTGTGCGGTAATAAAATCCCAGCCCAACCCATCCAGGTAATCGATAGCTGCTCCCAGGCCCATCACATCGGCCACATTTGGGGTTCCGGCTTCGAATTTATAAGGTATTTCGTTGTATGTTGTCTTTTCAAAAGTAACCGCTTCAATCATTTCTCCACCCATCTGGTAGGGCTGCATATCGGTGAGCCAGGAAGTTTTGCCGTACAAACCGCCAATTCCCATCGGGCCGTACATTTTATGAGATGAGAATGCATAAAAGTCACAACCGATTTTCTGAACATCAACCGGACCATGCGATAATCCCTGGGCGCCATCCACAAAAACAGGTATATTTTTACTATGCGCCATGGCCACAATCTTTTCAATGGGATTAATGGTTCCCAATGAATTGGAAATATGACTTATCGCAATAATCCTGGTGCGATCGTTCATTATTTGCTCAAACACTTCCAGGTCCAGATCCCCTTCGGGTGTAAGCGGAATAACTTTTAGATGAGCACCTTTACGCTCACAGGCTGCCTGCCAGGGAACGATATTGGAATGATGCTCAAGCACTGAAACAATAATTTCGTCCCCGGCTTTAAGAAATGATTCGCCAAACGACCAGGCCACCAGGTTAATGGCTTCGGTTGCGCCGCGGGTAAAAACAATTTCGTTCGGGCTGCCTGCATGAATGAAGTTTGCCACTTTTTTGCGTACATCCTCGAAAGCGCCTGTCGCCTGCTGGCTGAGGTAATGAACACCGCGATGCACATTGGCATTGTCGTTCAGGTAATAATTGCTGATGGCGTCGATAACAGCCCTGGGCTTTTGGGTGGTGGCGGCATTATCAAAATACACCAGGGGTTTGCCATAAATACTGCGCGACAGAATAGGGAAATCGCTCCTGACCGACTGGATTTTTGATTCCGGGATTTCGTTCATCACAGTTGAGGTTCAGATTTTAGTAAGATCAATTTTAAACTCAACTTTTTGTTGCTCATGTTCACTGCAATTCAGCACGCATTGTTCGCATTGCGAAAGTTCTCCGCGTAGTCGTTTTTTAACCATGTCGTCCATACGCTGGCGCAATTCCGGGATTGAGATTTTATTGATAACATCAGCTGCAAAGGCGTACATCAGCAAAATTTTTGCATTCGATTCGCTGATCCCGCGCGAACGGATATAAAATAATGCTTCGGCATCCAACTGACCTACAGTGGCTCCATGGCTGCATTTTACATCATCAGCATATATTTCGAGGAAAGGCTTGGTATCGATACTCGCTTTATCTGACAATAAAATATTTTTGTTCGTCTGAAAAGCATTGGTTTTCTGAGCGTCGCGGTGAACTTTTATATGCCCGTTGAAAACCCCGCTGGCATGATCATCAAGCACGCCCTTAAAAAGTTCCCTGCTTTCGCACTCGGGTGCAGCATGATTTATAAACACCTGGTTATCCACATGTTGGTAACGGTCCATCAGGTAAAGGCCTGATATATCAGCATTGCTGTGCGGTCCGCTAAGCGTCACATGAGAAAGATTTCTGATCAATCCTCCGTTGAGGCTGATAGCGTTGGTCGACAGGCTGCTGCCTTCGTCCTGGTGAAAATACATGGAATTAATGAGCGTGGTGTGGTCGTCTTTATTCTGAAGTTTGTAATGATCGAGTGAAGAGTTACGCCCGATTTTTACTTCAGTAACTGTATTGATAAAAGTAACATCGTGATTAACGGAATCGTCGCATTGCACGAGTCGGAGGTGGCTGTTTTCACCTAAAATCACCAGGTTACGTGTATTGATGAACAGGTTTTGTTTGAAATCCGTAATATTAACCATCTGCACATTCTGTTCAACCGTAACATTATCAGGAATATAAATAAATATTCCATCCTGTGCCATGGCTGTATTCAATGCAGTGAGGCCCTCGCTTCCATCATCGGCATATTTCCCGTAATGTGCGCTTATCAGCTTTGGGTATCTGCGAAATGCAGCTGCAAGACTACCGATGATCATCCCATTCGGGTAGACCTGCATAAGGTTTTTCCTGTCGGCATACCAGCCATTGAGCTGTGAAACGAGCAAAGTTTCGAAATACGGCACATCGCATTTGAAGATACTGTCGATATCCAGCTCAGCTGAAGGCGGCTCAGGCAAAGCATGATACTCGTGATTCAATGCCCTTGAAAGGTCGGTGCCACGCCAGCGTTCGAGCGCAACATGGGGGAACCCCATCTTTTTGAATAACTCAAAGGCCCATGCCCGTTTCGCAGCCACAAAAGGAGTGTCATTAAAGGATATTTCCTCCTGCCGGGCAGCAAAAACTTCTGTCAGGTATTCTTTGAGATCGTATGTTGTTGGAACTATTGTTGCTTCCATAATTATAATCTTTTTATATAATCCTGTTATCAGGATTCACTCCTGATCCATTCATAGCCTTTTTCTTCCAGCAGAAGTGCGAGCTCCTTTCCTCCTGATTTTACGATGCGTCCATCGAAAAGCACATGTACCACATCGGGAATAATGTATTCGAGTAATCGCTGGTAATGTGTTATTACGATGGTTGCGTTGTCGGGACGGCGAAGTTTGTTAACCCCGGTGGCTACGATACGCAAGGCATCAATATCGAGGCCCGAATCGGTTTCATCCAGGATGGCCAGCGAAGGTTCGAGCACGGCCATCTGAAAGATTTCATTCTTTTTCTTTTCCCCGCCCGAGAACCCTTCGTTCACCGAACGATTAGCCAGTTTTTCCTGTAATTCGAGTAATTGTTTTTTTTCTTCCATACGAGCCAGGAATTCCATGGCAGGCACAGGGTCAAGTCCCTTGTATTTGCGCTGCTCGTTTATTGCCGTGCGCAGGAAATTGGTGATGGAAACGCCCGGAATTTCTACAGGGTACTGGAATCCAAGAAATAAGCCTTCACAGGCCCGTTCCTCGGGTGAGAGGTCCAAAATATTCCTTCCTTTAAAAATAATTTCTCCTTCTGTAACTTCATAGCCTTCACGACCGGCGATAACGTAAGCCAAAGTGCTTTTGCCGGTACCATTCGGACCCATAATTGCATGCACTTCCCCGGCTTTTACCTCGAGGTTAATTCCGTTTAAAATCTCTTTCCCGTTGATGGAAACTTTTAAATTTCTGATACTTAACATGTATGGTTTCTTGTGATAAGTTAATTTTTTTGTGCTTAGTGCTTAGTGCGTTGTGCAAAGTGCCGTGCACCAGGCACCATGCACTTTGCACTAT
>JBBSBT010000348.1:0-4252 GCA_038250985.1 Bacteroidales bacterium | reverse complement strand
TTTTCGGAGTTTATCGTCTTTTGAAATAATATCAAGAGCTTCCTGGGTGATCTGAGTGTCGAGCGTGCGACGTTCGGTATTAAAATCGTTAATCGTCTGTGCAATACTTGCTGCCGTTTCCATATCCGGCGAAACCAGCAGTTTTACTGAATTGCGACCGCTTTCGATACGCCCGGCAGCATTAATCCGTGGACCGACCACAAAAACCATATCGCTGATGGTAAGTTCGCGGCTGAAAAGCAATCCGATGTCTTCTCCTTCCTTGCTGATTTCATCCTCCGGTTTGCGTACAATATTGGCCACGCCTAAAATAGATTCAATCCCCGGCCGCGGGTTGGTATTGATAAGCTTTAAACCGAAATGGGCCAATATGCGGTTTTCGCCGATAATAGGCACAATATCCGAGGCAATACTTATGGTAACCAGGTCGAGGTATTTGTACAAACTGTCAAAAGGGATACCGTGCGTTTGCGCATAAGCCTGTATCAGTTTGAACCCGACACCGCAACCCGAAAGTTCATCAAACGGGTACGTTGAATC
Organism: Bacteroidales bacterium; assembly: GCA_038250985.1. Classification (GTDB taxonomy): domain Bacteria; phylum Bacteroidota; class Bacteroidia; order Bacteroidales; family UBA4417; genus UBA4417. Next base: position 3,712 of record JBBSBT010000348.1, on the reverse strand, counting down.
GATTCTTTTAGCGTCGAGTACAGCTATGGCCTGGGGTAATTCATCTCCCGGCCTGTGATGGTCGCATATAATAAAATCAATTCCCCGTTCGGTGGCATATTGGACCTTGTCGACAGATTTAATACCACAGTCGAGAGCAATGATCAATTTAAAGTTTTCTTCTTTTGCATAATCAATTCCCTGGAATGAAATTCCATAACCTTCGTTGTAACGGTCGGGAATATAGTAATCGAGATCTTCGAACCCGTTTTCCTTCAGAAAAGCATATACAAGAGCAACCGCGGTGGTACCATCCACATCGTAGTCGCCGTAAACCATAATTTTCTGACCCAGGGTTTTGGCTGCTTTAATGCGATCAATGGCTTTGTCCATGTCGTTGAGCAGGAAAGGATCGTGGAGTTGCGACAGGTCGGGCCTGAAAAAAGCTTTGGCTTCTTCAAAACTGGTAACGCCTCGCTGCACCAGCAATTCAGCCAGTGCATTTTCAATTCCCAGCGCTCCTGAAATACCCGAAACGAGGGAAGCATCCCCTTTTTGTTTTAAAACCCAGCGTTTTTCCATTATAAATTCTGCCTTCTGGCAAATATAACTTAAATATTGAATGATGACATTGCTGATTTCACATCGCAATGCCCGTATCAGCAAATATCGGTAACAAAAATGAAATCCCTGACATCATAGGGTTAAAATGTCGAACGCATGGCTTCCACCGGATCGAGGCGCGAGGCGGACCAGGCCGGAAACAATCCGGAAACCAAACCGATAATTGCGGATACCGACAGCCCGATAATGATATTTTTCATGCTGAGCACCAATTCCATTCCCGCAAATTTGGTGACCAACACTGTCCCGATATAGATGAGAAACAGCCCGAAAAGACCTCCCAACATGGATAAAAACACAGCTTCGAAAAGAAATTGCTGCAATATAAATGCATTCCGTGCACCCAGTGATTTCTGTATACCGATCTGCGCTGTACGTTCCTTTACCGATACAAACATGATATTGGCGATTCCAAAACCACCTACCAGCAACGAGAAGCCACCGACTACCCATCCAACAATTGCGATAACGCCAAATACCTTGTCGAATCCCTGCGTGAGAATACTGGTTTCATTTATGGCAAAGTCATCTTTCACAGTGGGTTTCAATTTGCGAATTGAGCGCATTACCCCGGTCAGTTCATCGCGCAAAGCTTCGTTGGTAACATTTGGTTTGCCTCTTACCATGATGGAGGAACCAATGTTGTCGCTGTTCAGATCGATAAAATTCCTGGCAAAATTAACAGGTATCATGACCATATTATCCTTCGAATTTCCAAATGTGCCCTCTCCTTCTTTCTTAAAAGCACCTATAATCTGAACTTTACGCCCGAATACATTCACTTCTCTTCCGATAGGGTCTTCAGTGTTATCCAAAAGTTCCTCAATAATTTTAGCTCCTACTATTGCTACGGGGCTCCCGCTTTGCGATTCCGCATAGGAGAAATAGCGTCCTTTATCGATGTTAATCACATCAACTTTTTCATAATCCTGCGAAACGCCGTTAATACTTGCATTTTCGAAAGTAATTCCGTTTTGTTTAACATTTCGCCGGGTACCCACAACATAGGCAGCCGCATCACTAAGGTTGCTTCGTTTCTGAATTTCCTCCATCTCCTGAAGACTGGTTTCCGGACGTTTCATATAATCCCACCAGGCATAATTTGGATCACCCATGGCCCAGGGCCATTTCTGGATAAAAAGCACATTGCTGCCCAGTTCCTCAATGTTTTTGCGCAGTTTCATTTCGATACTGTCGAACACAGTAAGCACCGAAATAACTGAAAAGATTCCTATTGTGATACCCAGCAGCGACAAAAATGTCCGTACCTTGTTGGCAACAATGGCTTGTATGGCAAAGGCAAACGACTCCCGAATCAATCGTAAATAAAGCATGACTTTCGTTTAAAATTTTTAGTTCTGTTGAATTATATATTTGACGACTAAAAGAGCTTCAGGTTTCAAGTAATCCATATAGAATAAGTTCAGGAATTTTAATCCGCTATTTTGAAGCTATTTAACATAACAACTATTCCCCTTTGAAACCTGAAACGCTGAAACCTGAAACATTTCAAGGTAATGGCTTTACAAACCCTCTACTTTGAGGTAAAATTACACACAATTTTGCTGTTATTAACCATAATCCTGCACAAACGATAATTAATGATGCTTTTTAACGTTTGTACTGAAAAAGATGGCTTAAAAATCAATAAAATTGCAAACGCTTTCGCAGAAATTAAAAAGCCTATGAATACTACAAAACTCATACGATCAGCACTCATTTCGGTTTACCATAAAGACCATATCGAAGACATTGCACGTAAATTGCAGGACCTTGGAGTCACCATTTATTCCACCGGAGGCACCTACGACTTTATCCGCGGGCTGGGAATTGATGCCCTTACGGTCGAAAGCCTTACGTCCTATCCTTCCATTTTCGGCGGACGCGTAAAAACACTGCATCCTAAAGTATTGGGGGGCATATTATTCAGGCGTGAAGAGGAAGAAGATGTAAAGCAGGCCGCTGAATTTGAAATTCCGCCTATTGACCTGGTGATTGTTGATCTGTACCCGTTTGAAGCAACAGTGGCTTCGGGTGCCGCGGAAGAAGATAGTATTGAAAAAATTGATATTGGCGGGATTTCGCTTATACGGGCTGCAGCAAAAAATTATAATGATGTAATTATTGTGCCTTCGGCTGATCAGTATGCCGACCTGCTTAAGTTGCTCGACGAAAAAGACGGAACCAGCGACCTGGACGACAGACATTATTTTGCAGCACAGGCATTTAATATTTCATCCCATTACGACACGGCTATTTTTAATTATTTCAACCGCAAGGCAGGGATAAAGACATTTAAACAAAGTTTGATTAAGAGTGAGGTATTGCGCTACGGCGAAAATCCGCACCAGGAAGGCGTTTATTACGGTGAACTGGCTGAAATATTTGAACAGTTGCATGGCAAGGCCATTTCGTACAACAACCTTGTTGACCTGGAAGCTGCCCTGGCGCTGATCCGCGAATTCACTGAACCTACCTTTGTAATCATCAAACACACAAATGCCTGTGGCGTTGCCACCCGTGGAACCCTGCGGCAGGCATGGATCGATGCACTGGCCGGCGACCCTGTTTCGGCTTTCGGAGGAGTGGTTATTTCGAATAAAAGTATTGATGTGGAAACAGCCACAGAGGTGAATAAATTGTTCTTCGAAATAATAATTGCACCCGAATATGAAAAAAATGCATTAGAACTCTTAAAGTCAAAGAAAAATAGAATAATTTTGCAGATTAAACCAGTTGATTTTCAGGCAAAACAATTTAAGTCGGTGCTTAACGGAGTTATCGAACAGCTAAAGGACACGCATACCGAAACGGTTGATGACCTGACAACTGTGACCGAAGCTCAGCCTGACGAACAACAGGTTAAGGATATGCTGTTTGCAAATATCATTGTTAAACATTTGAAAAGCAATGCTATTGTGCTGGCAAAAAACGGTCAGCTTTTAGGTGCCGGATGCGGAATGACTTCAAGAGTTGACGCCTTGAAACATGCCATTTCAAAAGCTGCCGAATATGGCCTTGATTTGCATGGCGCTGTAATGGCATCCGATGCTTTTTTCCCTTTTGCCGACTCGGTTGAGCTGGCTCACAACGAAGGGATAACGGCAGT
>JBBSBT010000347.1:0-4253 GCA_038250985.1 Bacteroidales bacterium | reverse complement strand
CATTTATTCTAACTTTCAAAAAACCGCTCGTCAAAGTTAATAAGAAAAAGTTTCCGGGTTGCACGGGTCACAGCGGTATAAAGCCAGCGGAGGTATTCGCGGTCGATCATTTCATCTTTCAAAAATCCTTTTTCGATAAATACGGCATCCCATTGTCCGCCCTGGGTCTTGTGACAGGTGAGCGCACTGGCATGTTTTACCTGTAAAGCGTTGTAGTATGGATTCTGTCGGATCCCCGCCATGCGTTTCCGGCGCGAGTTCTCATTCATATAGTCAGCCATTATTTCGTTAAACAGCCTTTGATTGTCCTGGTAATTCAGGGCCGGACCTTCGGAGCTGATCGTATCAAGCAATAACTTTACATCAAAGGATTGTTCGTCGGGATAATCGACCATTCGCACGGTGGCTTCTGCAAACCGGAAGCCATAAAGTTCTTCAGTTTTTCGAAGGCTTTGTACTTCTACAATATCACCATTGGCAATAAAACCGGCCTTCGATTCATCGGGCAGCCAGAAATAATTATTACGGACAACCATTAAATGATCACCTGCAGACAGTTCATTTTCATGAAAAAGAATACGTTCCCTGATGGCCTGGTTGAATAGGTTGGCGCGTTTGTTCGACCGGGTGATAACAACGGTGTTTTCACGTCCGAAATCATGAAAAGCCTGTGCCATGGCATCGGGCATATCAATGCCGGTGATGCTTATAACGTCGGCAAATTCGTTTTCCTTGCCGAATAAGGGTAAGGGCAGGCCATTTTGGTAGTTATTTATCCTGGCGCGGATACCGGTGGCTACCGACAGAATTCCCGATTCCAGAGATTGCCGTACCACATCCGAAAGTATAAAAGTATCCAGGTCAAGATAAAAGGATTGCCTGAGCAATTCCACATTCAGTGCAGGACTTTGGTTAATTCCTACCGGTGGCAGCTGGCACGAATCGCCGAGAAACAGCATTTTACAACTGTCGCCTGAAAATACGTGACCAATGAGGTCCTCCAGCAGGTTGCGCGATTGAAAAGTGCTGTTTTCACTGGTTTGGCGATCATCGGGAATCATGGAGGCCTCGTCGACAATAAAAAGTGTACGGACTGATTTGTTCGGCAGTACCTGGAAGTGTACCTGTCCGTCGCCATCCATGGCAGGCCTGTACAGTCGTTTGTGGATCGTATAAGCAGGCATTTGCGCATACAGCGAGAGCACTTTTGCCGCCCTGCCTGTGGGAGCAAGCAGTACAGCATTGTAGCCGGCTTTCGGCAACGCTTTTACCAGGGTGCTTACAACGGTAGTTTTGCCTGTCCCGGCATAGCCTTCGAGCAGAAAAAGCGGAAATTGCCCCTGGTCGGACATGATAAAATCAGCAAGCCTCTTGATCAGGTCCTGTTGACCTGGAGTGGGAGAGTAGGGGAACTCTTTGAAAATGTTCGCACTGAATTCGCTGGCTGTTATCATAATTTTTTATCCTCATAATGGCACAAATGGAGCGCAGATGGGCACAAATAATTTGAGATACTATGTATAAGAAGTGGATACCTGATTTTTGCTGCTTTTTATGGGGACAGGATATCTGCGTTTATTAGAAAGGGTAGCCAATTCCAAAATTCAAAATGCCATTCTTGTATTTGAACACTTCATTACTAAACCATTCGGTCGGTTTGGTAGGATCATGAAAAGGAACAGCGGCATCGAGCCTCAGAATGAAGAAGGAAAAATCAAATCTCAGTCCAAAACCGACATCCATGGCAATCTGATTGTAGAAAGTGTTTAATTTGAATTCGCCGTCTTCGAAATCATCACTTCGCTTCCGCAGCCAAACATTGCCGGCATCTACAAAGAAACTGCCAAGTAAAAAACTGTAAATCGGGAAGCGGGTTTCGATACTCGCCTGTAACATGATGTCACCGGTTTTATTGAAATTTTTGTCAGAAGCTATATAAGCTCCTGGCCCGAGCGATCGTAACCGCCATCCCCGCATATCGTTAGCACCTCCCAGCCAGAAACTCTTTTCGAATGGTACAGCATCCGAATTGCCATAGGGCAAAGCCGATCCTCCCATAAACCGGAAAGCCAGTGAACTGTTGCGCCGGAGTTTCCAGAATTTACGGAAGTCAATATCAAAACGTACATATTCTGAATACCGTACACCCAATCGTTTGTAAGATCCGTTAATTGTATCTGTACTATTGCTGATATTATCAATCATGTATGGTATATTTCCTGAAGTTTCGGCATTGAGCCTGAGGAAGAACTGGTTAGTTTGCCTGCTATTAGCCATATTGCTGAAAATAATGCTATAACGTATCATAGTAAGCAAGTGGTCAGTATATTGCGATTTGTACACCGGATCCGTCAGGGCATTGAGGTATGACCTGAATGAATCACCTGGGAATATCTTAATATAGTTCAGTTCGAGGGGGGTGAAAATATGCTTGACCCGTTCTGTCCTGTTCCATTTGTACGACCATGCCAGGGTTGAAATATTGCGGTTGTATTCAGTCTGAATTTCGAACCCGGCGCCTGCACTTAAGGTGGTTCGTCCCTGCTGTCTTTCCTGCTGGTATTTGGATCGATAGGGGATCATCAAACGAGGGAAATCGATACTTACTTCAGCACCTCCATCCAAAATATTGAAAAAATTAAGATAAGTCTTTTGGTTTAGATTACTGAAACTTGATTGTTTTTCGGCGCTCAATTTTATTTTTAGAGATAATACTTCGGCGCCTCTGAAAACATTCCTGTTCTGGATTGCTGAGTTCACACCGATACCAAAGCGTCCTCCCGAGTTGGTGCCTTCCGTTCCGGCGCTGAATGAATTAAGCTTGTTTCTTTTCAGTCGTATATTACAATCAAGCAATTGATTTCCGGCCGGATAGAGTATTCCTGGGTTATGAACGGACATACTAACATTGGCAGATCCGATAATGGGCTGGCTGATCAGTTTTTTATACGTAAGATTTACTGCTGACTGGCTGTACGCATCGCCTTGTGCAAAGGCAAGGCTTGAAGCTAAAAAAGAAGGCTTCAGCGCGCTTCGGGTGTTGGAGAGCACAAATATTTGTCTGACAGCGGTATCCGATTTGTTAAGCTGGTACTTGTATACCAGCGTATCATAAACTTTTCCCTGAGAAGCAATTTCCACGTCCGGATTTATATAAATATTGCGGATATAAAAACGGGGGTGAGTTACTTCGGCTGTTGAATCGCCGGTGCCGGGGATGCTTAGCCTGACTTTTTTGAAATGCAATTCAACATTGGCCGAAAGCCCTGCCCGGGACGTGTCGGCGATGTAAAAAATATCGCTGAGTGAGAAGCTGTAGTAGCTGTTGTTGCGGAGGATATTAGCTATCCTGTTGCGTTCATCATCCAGGGTATAGGTGTCGAAAATCATTCCGTTGCGGAGTTTTCCATTTGTAGTGTCAGCCATAACATAACTGTTCATAGCTGAATCAGGGATGAAATATTCGAATTTGTTAACAATGCAGGGTGGCCCTGAAGTGATTGTATACGTGACGGATGCTGTTTTACGGCCGTATTTGAGCGAGGAGGAAACTGAGGAATGATAAAAGCCTTTATTATGAAGGTATTTCTGCATTTTATCAGTACTGCTCAAAATAAGAATAGTGTCAAGGATAACAGGTTTTGTGCCTAACGCCTTGCCAATCCATGCTTTAAATTTCGTTTCTTTTCCTTTTTTACTTTTTTCGTAAAAATAGATTCCCGGTCTGAAATAGGGCGCCAGTCTTCCTTCCATGGAACTTTGCTGAATAAAGCCTTCCAGTTCATCGTATGGAAGGTATGTATTTTTATTTTTTATGGTGTTCTGTACCAGGAGATACCCGCCGCGACGCTGAACTTTAAGCTCAGGCTTACATGCTGCCAGCAATAGCAATATCAGTATCAATAAAGCGAAATGAGTTCTTCCTGTATTCAATGGTTTATATTTACGTTTCCTGTTGATCAAGCAAAGATAAGAGTAAGGATGGAATGATGGAAATTATTTTAAAAGTAAAAAAAGTTTAAAAAAGATATCTAAGAGTTTGGTAGTATCAAATAAAAGACTACTTTTGCATCCTCTTAAAAGGGAGCATAGCTCAGCTGGTTCAGAGCATCTGCCTTACAAGCAGAGGGTCCTTGGTTCGAATCCATGTGCTCCCACAACAGAAAGGTTTCAGAAAGTGATTTCTGGAACCTTTTTTATTATACAATATTTCATATAGAATTAGGGGGGGCATGGGCAAACCTGTGATCATG
>JBBSBT010000346.1:0-4255 GCA_038250985.1 Bacteroidales bacterium | reverse complement strand
ATATTGCAGGCTCCAATGTGGCACAGTTGTCAGGTCAACTCCATTTTGGGAAGGAACCCAGTGTATATGTGGGTATATGGTTGTTCCTTCGGCCCAATCATGAGGCATTTGCACAACAAAGTACATTTCGTCTACACCAGAGGCTTTGAACCAGTTTATAAATGGGCCGGGACCGCTGGCACCGTATGGAAATATACCCCATGTTGGCTTAATATTTCCGCCTGATGGTTCAGAAAGCGGTGTCCTTAAATCATCATAAACGGTTGCATTCCCTACCATCAGTAATGTACCATCGGCTTCAAATGTCGAATAGTTGCTGGCATCACCAAATTTTATATTATTAAGGTTAATTCCGGAGGCTGAAATTTGTAGCCATGCCCCTGATTCCCAATACCAGAATGATTTTAATTCAGTATCATATACTACAACTCCGTTCGCCGGTGATGTGCCTCCAAGGGTAGTCCGCTGGCTGGTTGTCATCCTGGGTACCATAAACCCTTTCGTTGTCGATTTCACATCAAGCATGGCACCGCTTGCCGGTGTTGTGTATGCGGGGTCGTCCGACACAATCACTTGCTGAGCGTTTACAAATATGGGAAAGGAAAAAATGCCGGAAATAAGTAAGCGGTAAAAAAATCTTTTCACTTTGTCGGGATTTATTGGTTTATGTATGAACTGGAGTTGTATTTGTATTAGTAACCTGATTAGATAAGTAGCTAAGTAATTGGTTGTCTGTTTTCAGGAAACCTTAAAGACTTTTGCTTTTTCTTTCAGATCCTGATTGTTATTATTTTCTGTTAATGCTTCTATTGACAAATATTTATTGACAATTAATCGAAACAGTTTTTGATCAATTGGTTTTGTAATAATATCGTTGCAGCCGGATTGCAGTATTTTGAGTTTTTCCTTTTCACTGGCAAAGGCAGTCTGGGCGATAATAGGGATATCAGGTGAAAATTCCCTGATGAGCTTAGTGGCTTCAAATCCATCCATTACCGGCATTCTTATATCCATCAGCACCAGGTCGATGTGCTTTTCGGTCTTGAATGCCTGTATCGCTTCCGATCCGTTCTGTGCCCAGATAATTTTCACATTCAACCCTCTGAAAAATTCATTTAAAAGCATGAAATTGAATTTCTCATCTTCAGCAATAAGAATTGTTCTTGTATTCTTCACTGCAATTATTCCGGTATCAGACCCTGAAAATACCGATTGGCCTTGCGGTAAAGCAGGAATATATGGAATGGAAAAATAGAAGGTAGTTCCAAGGCCGACTTCTGAGGTTAACCATATTTTGCCTTTAAGCAGTTCAACATATGCTTTGCAGATGGATAAGCCCAGGCCGGTACCTCCGAATTCACGTGCAATGGTGTTATCGGCCTGCCTGAAACGGTCGAAGATGGCCTGGTGCAAATGACTCGCAATCCCTATACCGGTGTCCTCCACATAAAATTCAAGGTTCTCACCTTTTAACGAATATCCAAAGGAAACATGTCCTTCCTTCGTGAATTTTATGGCATTGTTCAGCAGGTTGGTTAAGATCTGAATCAATTTGGTTTCGTCGGTAATAACCAAGGCTTCTTCCTCCGGTAGTACTGAATTCAGATTCATAAGGATATGAGGCTTTTTAATTTTATTCTGCAACTGCTTGTTCAGGTTGATAACCAGTGAATTGAGATTTGTTTCTTTGGTTCTTACTATCTCCTGTCCGGCCTCAACGGTTGAAATATTGATAATGTCTTCAATGATTAAAAGTAGTTGGTTGCTGGCGTTACAGATAATCTCGGTATATTCGATCATGTCAGCCGTTTTCAGGTCGGGATCATTTAAAAACCCTGAAAACCCGATAATTGCATTCATTGGCGTGCGGATTTCGTGCGAGATGTTGTGAAGGAAGGCCGTTTTCAGGCGGTCGTTTTCTTCAGCTAACAACAGTGCTGCCTTCAGGTCCTGAACTGATTTTTTACGTTGTAACGAGATGCTTATCTGGTTGGATATAAATTCAAGCATACTTGCATCCCGTTCCGTATATGCATTGGCATCATGAAAATTTTGGATCACAAAAGCCCCTGTCACCTTACCATCTTCTTTGAGTGGCACACCCATCCAGGCTTGTGGAAGGGTGCCTGTGCATTTTATTTCACCCTGCTCATTTAATTTTCTGATTTTTTCAATAGTGAGAAGAAGTGATTTTTCCTGCTGTATCACAAGGCTGGTAAGTGATCCGGCTGCGGCCCAGGTATCAATAGGATGATTTATATCCATGCTATTTGTCGTGGATAACATGCCGGTGGTTTCGTTGTAAAAAACAACATGAAAATTGGATGTATCGATCAGTGTACCCAACTGATCCCTGAATATACTGATTAGTTCATTCATATCCCTGGCTGTAAGAGCCGCATTGGAAATAGCATAAAGAACCTGTTGTATTTTTTCCGCGCGGGTGCGTTCCGCAATTTCCTCCAGCAGTTTCCGGTTGGTAACCTCCAGCGATTTCTTAGCCTCAACAGCATCCTCCATCATACTCAGGGTGGCAATACGGGTGATATATAATTCTTCGTCCCAGGGTTTTTTTTCGGACGAAGGGATTTCAAGTTCTTTGAAAAAATGTTCCGAACGCATGCTTCTTATTCTTTCGGCTGGTTTCTTTTTGTTCATATTTGCCATAGCGTTGGTGTTGCAGAAATATTTGAGAATACACGTAATAGTGATGTGTTTTGGATTTTTGAAAAGGCATTACGTACCACTTCCTTTAAGTTATATTCGCTTTCGGTTTTAGCTATTACGGAGTTGTTCATGAAAGTAAATTGGCAGAAACAAAAATAGCCATTGTTATAGGGTCTCACTATAGCTGATTACACATTTTTGTTGTAAAGGGAACACTCTAAATGTTGTAGTTGAAAGACCTACAAGAGGGAAATCAGAGTACGACCTTTGAATGATAGAAATGAATATAGATAAGGAATTGCGGGGTTTTGAGCGGCATCCTGAAATTTAATCAGGGTGCTGTTTAATTTAATGCTAAAACAGCCTGGATATTGAAAACGGAATATTTATTAAAAGGGAAATAGGTTTTTGAGATTTTTTTATATTAGCCTGACTATAAGTTGGCAGGGTTATAATGTGAATGCAAATATTTGCTTTTATAAGGAAACAACCATTGGGCATTAACTAAAATAATTATGATACAAAATTTGCATTTTGAATCGGGAATTGTAATTTGAAAATGTCTTTTTTCAACGGATTAATCAACCAGTCCATGTTCAATCCCATAGTGGATAAGGTCGGAGTTGGTCTTTAATCCCATTTTCTGAAGGATGCGCATGCGATAGGTACTCACAGTGCTTTCGCTTAGTGAAAGCATTGAGGCTATTTCAACTACGGGTTTACCTACTGCAAGCATGCATAATACTTCAAATTCGCGATCGGAAAGCAGCTCGTGGGGAACTTTTTCGGTTGGATTCTGAAGCTCATCTGCAATCATATCGGCCAATGCCGAGGTAATATATTTTCGACCTGAATATATAGTGCGGATGGCGTCTACAATTTCTTCAGGTGCCATTTCCTTGGTAAGATAGCCTGAGGCTCCGGCTTTAATCGAGCGCATAGCAAAGCGTTCTTCCGGGTACATACTGAGCATCAGTATCTTTACCAGTGGCTGAACCTGTTTCAAATCTTTGATAAGGTCGAGGCCGCTTTTCCCGGGCATCGAAATGTCAAGCACAATGACATCTATTTCAGTTTCAAGCATGAACCTGATAACCTCCGTTCCGTCCTTAGCCATTCCTGCCACTTTCATGTCCTGTTCAGCCTGTATAATACGATTCAAGCCTTCACGAACGATGGCATGATCATCAACAATAAGTATTTTGATCATAATGCAAAGTATTTATATTGTGTTAAAAGTACCCTTAATTTGTCAGAAAAATTCGTTTTCGATTAATCTCATCACCCCCCTCAATCTCATCAATCACCTCAAACTCATCAATCCCTGTGACTCTGTATCCCGATAGGGATCGGGACTGAAACCCTGAACTGAGCGCAGCGACCTCAGCGAAGCTAAACCCTGTAACATTCAAACATTCAAACATTCAAACCCCCATCCCTGTTCATTCTTCCATAACCGGAACCACAATGCTGATTGTTGTCCCTTTTCCAGCCACTCCTTTTATATTCATCTTGCCACCCATCAGACTGGCTCTTTCACGGATACCAATGATGCCGAAAGAGTTTTTATTAGCCATATCCGATTCTT
>JBBSBT010000345.1:0-4258 GCA_038250985.1 Bacteroidales bacterium | reverse complement strand
TGTAACCCTGAAACATTTTCTATCCACTGTCAAATCTCCCCGTTTTTCACCACACCCACGGGATAACCCGGTTCGTTTTCATCATATACGCTTCATAGCCGGGATAATGTCTGCAAAGCAGTGATTCCTCAAAAAGCATCTTAACCACAAGCCCTGCCACCAGCGACAGGCTGATGAACAGTTTCAGGTAATCGAACTGCCCGGCCAGCAATGCAAAAGCAAATATAAAAATGGAAGTGTACATCGGGTGGCGGATTACTTTGTAAGGACCCCACGATACCATAATACCCGTTTCAACAGGATAGGGAACAATATTGAAATTACCCAGTTTCATCACAACCATTGCCCACATAGCAAGGGTTCCGGAAATTCCCATCAGCAGGAATGACCACCACGGCAGAGTAAGCCAGTTGGTAGCAATTGCCAGCAAAGCCAGGCATAAAAATTGTATGGTAACAAGTGTTTTTCCTTTCATTGATCCTCAGCCGGTAGCACAAAACGTGAATGGGTTTTAGCTTTTTCCTTCTTCAGATCAGCCAGGTGCAACTCAAGGTCCTGCAGTATGGGTCCCAGCGCTTTTATTGGCTGTTGCGCTATTAATGCTGCCAATTGGACACCTGCAATGGACTTAATATTGGTTATCAAATGCTTCACTTTTTCATCGGGAATAGCTCCATGTATAACCAAAAAATGACCAAACTGTTTATGTGTTGGTAAAAGATTTATGCCATCGCTGTTATTTCCAAGCAGGCAGAAATTACTCCGGTAATCATCATCCTCGTAATAAAAAAACTTATAATTTGTGAAACTATCCGTTTTTTCGGAATAAACCGGCAAATCTTCTTTCCTCACCAGGTTAAGCAAAGTTTCACGGTTAATAAAATGAACCAGTTGAATAACCGGAAGATTGGTAGCAATACCAATAAATGCGTCAGCCTGTTCAAAGGCGGGTTCAAGACGTGGTATGCGGGCCATTTTAGGAGGGATTAGGGGTTGGAGATCAGGGGTTGGGGGAAGAACGAAGGGGCGAAGGGGAGAAATGGGGACAAGGGGAAGTGGAGACTAGGGGACTCAGAGACTAAGCATAATCCAGCTTTACCGTATTCGTCTGTCCTGCAACATAAATGGGTGTGCTGGCAACTTTTATCAACAGATCACCTTTTTTTATATGTCCTTCGGCAAGAAGCTGCTCCGTAATTAATTTCCATGTTTTTGTAGTGGAAGTAACTATTTTGTCAAAGTAAGAACCTCTGATTCCCCATACCAGGTTGAGTTTGGCCAGCAAAAAATAGTTGCCTGAAAAGATATAAATATCCTGTTTGGGCCGTTGGCTGCTGATTCGCTGAGCTGAATACCCGGTAATAGTCATGGCTATAATGGCGTTAGCATTCGATTCGGTTGCTATGCTGCAGGCAGCTGAAAGTATAGAGTCAGAAATAACCCGCTTTTTATCGTCCTGGTTGGCATAATGAGGTTTATTATAAAGTTCCTCGGTTTTTTCAACTTCACAAATAATCTTCTTCATGGTTTCAACAACTTCCTGTGGGTAATGACCTACGCTGGTTTCGCCGCTGAGCATCACAGCATCGGCACCATCGAGAACTGAGTTGGCAACATCATTTACTTCGGCGCGGGTAGGCCTGATGTTTGTTATCATACCCTCCATCATCTGGGTGGCAACAATAATAGGTTTTGCATGCTGGTTGCATTTGCGGATCAGTTTTTTCTGAACCAAAGGAACCTGTTCCAGCGGAAGCTCGACACCAAGGTCGCCACGGGCAACCATAATCCCATCTGATTCGGCTATGATCTCATCCATGTTTTTCACTGCGTCCGGTTTCTCGATCTTGGCAATGATGCCGGGCATATTCACCGGGATCCCGAATTCATTTATTACCAATTTCAGATTCCGGATATCATCAGCTTTACGGACAAATGACAGGGCTATCCAGTTCAGTTCATGCTGTAGCATAAATGCCAGATCGCGTTTATCTTTTTCCGTAAGTGAAGGCAAAGAAACAACTGTGTTGGGAAGGTTAACTCCTTTCTTACTCGATAAAACACCCCCGTGGATAACCATGGCTCTTACCTCATCGATTCCATTAGTTTCGATAACCCTGAAAAGTAGTTTTCCATCGTCGAGAAGCAGGTCCTCGCCGGGTTTTACATCACGGGCAAATTCAGGATATGTGATATATAAGCGATCGGCAGTGCAGTTACATTCGTTGGTTGTGAAAACCAGCTCATGGCCATCCTGCATCATAACCATATTATCGGCAAAGGTTCCGATACGGATTTTCGGTCCCTGCAAATCGCCCAGCAATGCTATATTTGTCCCGAGTTCAGTATTGAGCGACCGTACATTCTTAATAACCTCCAGGTGATCGGCGTAGGCTCCGTGCGAGAAATTCAAACGGAATACGTCCACCCCGGCTTTAATTAGTTTCCCTAACATTTCGCGGCTCGAACAGGCCGGGCCAACTGTAGCGACAATTTTTGTTTTCATAAGCAGGAGTCAGATTTTTTGATTTCGAACAGAATCTTGGATTTCGATATATATAGTCCCGATTTCAGGAATTTCTTTTTTCAGGTTGAGTTTTATTTGTTCAATCATATCTTCAGCGCCATAGCCTGTCATGCTGTCGTCTATATCAACCGACAGAAGTACGAGGTATTTGTTGTCGCCCATTGCCATGGTTAGCATACGGTTAATATGCCTTACCTGCTTAAATTTATGGATCACCTGTCGCATGGATTGCCTCATTTCGCGTGGCATGCTTTCGCCTACTATCAGCTTTTTCACTTCAATAATCAGCAGTATGGAAACACCCAGGAGCAAAAAGCCAACGGCTATACTGCCAACGGCGTCAAAAACCGGATTTACCAGCCATGCCAGCAGGGTTGAGATAAAAACGATCAGCAGACCTGCCATGGCAGCAGAATCTTCGAGTACGACTACGATGAGGCTGACCTGGGTGGAAACCTTGATCGCCTTGAAAAACGGAAGTTTATTGGTTTTCCTGAATTCGGTAAACGCAACCTGGAAGGATTTGGCTTCAATCAGAATGGAACTAACCAGGACAGCAAAAATCCAATACACATTTGTTATCTTTTCAGGATGAAGAACCTTGTGTACACCTTCATAAATCGAGAATAGAGCTCCTACAAAAAACAACAGAACCGCAACCATCAACGACCAGAAAAACACTTCGTTGGCATAGCCGAAACTATGCATTTCGCTGGCGGATTTTTTAGCCTTCTTATGACCAGTGAGCAGCAGGACCTGGTTGAAACTGTCGGCTGTAGAATGTATGGATTCGGCCAGCATGGCAGCACTGCCGGTAATAAAAGCTACAATGTATTTGATGATCGCGATCAGCATGTTGCCGGCCAGCGCGAAAATAATTGCTTTATTCGATCCGTGACTGCTCATTCAGGCTGATTGGGAGTGAAGCATTAAGTTAGTACAAATATGCGTTTCGTTTGAAACCATACAAATATACATTTTTCTGAACGATCAGTTTCAGAAGGTAAAAAAAGAAAACTATCCGGGAATTATAACTTTTCCATGCCGATCTGAAGCAGGGCTTTCATAGCTGCATCCTGCTCGGCTCCTTTTATGGAGTAATCGCGTCCTTTGCCCATCGAAATTTTATCAATCAGCACATCCACCACATATTGTTTGTTATACCCGTGTCCCACTTCGTTCACAATCACGAATTCAACAGGGCGTTTCTCCCGCTGCGACCATTCAATGATCTGGCTTTTATAATTGGTATTATTATTTTCCAGGTCCTGCAGGTCGAAATGCTGTTTGATTATTTTTTCAATGATGATCTGCCTGGTAAAACTATATCCTTTATCCAGGTACATGGCACCGATAAGCGCTTCGAATGCATCCCCTTTCATGGACCGGTAAACATTATTGTTCTCGGTACTGGCAGTTATCAGGGTATCAACGCCCATTTTCTGCGAGAGTTTATTCAGCTGGGCCCGGCTGACGATACGCGAACGCATTTCGGTCAGAAAACCTTCGTCCTTATAGGGAAACATTTTGAACAGGTGATCGGCAACCACTGCACTCAGAATGGCATCACCCAGGAACTCGAGCCGTTCGTTACTGACACGGCTTCCATTATTCAGTTCAATGGCCTGCGATTTATGACGAAAAGCCAGTTTATACAAAAAAATATTTCCGGGATAGTATCCGAAAATATTTTTTAGGGCAACGAAAAGCTGTTTGTCCTCAGAGAGAAAT
>JBBSBT010000344.1:0-4262 GCA_038250985.1 Bacteroidales bacterium | reverse complement strand
CAGGTAATTGAAACAATAAAGAAAAATCCTGATTCGCGGCGAATAATAATCAGCGCCTGGAACGTAGGCATGATCAAGGACATGGCCCTCCCACCCTGCCATTTGCTTTTCCAGTTTTATGTTGCCGACGGAAAACTTTCGTGCCAGCTTTACCAGCGCAGTGCCGATATTTTTCTTGGCGTACCGTTTAACATTGCTTCGTATGCCTTACTTACCATGATGATCGCCCAGGTTACCGGTCTGAAAGCCGGTGATTTTGTTCATACATTCGGTGATGCTCATATTTACACCAATCATATGGACCAGGTTAATCTGCAGCTTTCGCGTGATTTCCGTCCGCTTCCGCAAATGATTATAAATCCAGCTGTAAATGATATCTTTAGTTTTAAATACGAGGACTTTGAACTTACCGGCTACGATCCGCACGCGGGGATCAAGGCACCGGTAGCGGTGTAAATAGTGAATAATGAATAGTGAATAACGAATAGTGAATAACGAATAGTGAATAATGAATAGTGAATAATGAATAATGAATAATGAATAGTGAATAACGAATAGTGAATAATGAATAGTGAATAGTGAATAATGAATAGTGAAAAATTAATATTCACAAAACAACTGTATGACCATTGTATGACCATTGTATGACCATTGTATGACCATTGTATGACCATTCTATGACCATTGTATGACCATTCTATGACCATTCTATGACCATTGTTTGACCATCGTATGACCATTCTATGACCATTGTTTGACCATCGTATGACCTTTTCCCATTAACCATTTTCCATTAACTAATTTTTCGCATGAAACCCATCTCCATCATAGTCGCTATAGCCCAAAACAACGCCATCGGGAAAGATAACCAGCTGCTCTGGCATATTCCGGCAGACCTGAAACGTTTTAAACAACTCACAACAGGTCATACTATAGTAATGGGCAAACGCACCTTCTATTCCCTACCTATCAGGCCTTTACCCAACAGGCGAAGCATTGTAATTACCGATATTCCGGGTGAAGAAATTGAAGGATGCACCATGGCATATTCCATCGCGGAAGCCATTGAAAAGATGGATGTAGACAAAGAGAATTTTATTATCGGCGGAGGTTCAGTATACCGGCAATTCCTGCCACACGCTCAGCAATTGTACCTTACCATCGTTCAAAAAGATTTTGAAGCAGATACCTTTCTTGAAATTGATTTATCCGGTTGGGAAACTATTGAACGTGAAGATCATCCTGAAGAAGAACTGCCATATTATTATATAAATCTGAAAAGGAAATAAGTGATTATTAATCCTTCTAACCCTGATGAATCTCAAGGGAAAAATTAAAGATTTCTTCTTCTCAACTCCAGTATAAGGCTGTAAGTATAAATGCCGAGCCCTATCCATACAAGCCCGAAACTTACCATGTAAGCTGAATTGAAAGGTTCGCTGAAAACGAATATCCCAATCAGCAATTGAATGCTGGGTGCGAGGTATTGCATAAATCCTACGGTTGACAAAGGGATGCGTGTGGCTGCAATTCCAAACCAGAACAATGGTAAAGCCGTAACCGGTCCGGCTAATACGAGCAGCAAATCCGATTTCAACGAATAATGTCCAAATGCACCAATTCCGATTGTATTTACATGCCATAAGTACCAAAGGGCTATAGGAGCCAGCAATAGTGTTTCGACCATTAGCCCCGGCATCGACTGCAGATTTGCTTTTTTTCTTATCAATCCATAGAATCCAAATGAAAAGGCCAGTACGAGCGAAAGTACCGGAAGTTTCCCGTAATGGAATGTAAGATAGCCTACACCTGCAAATGCAAATACCACCGCAATAAGCTGAATGCGTGTTAAGCGTTCTTTCAAAAAAACAACTCCCAGCAGAATGTTTACCATCGGGTTAATATAATACCCCAGGCTTGCGTCAACAATGTGGTCATTATTTACAGCATAGATATAAGTAAACCAGTTGATGCCTATAAATGCACTGCTCAAAATTAAAGTGCCTACTAATTTGGGAGATGACAGATATTGAAGGAATAAACGGTTGCGGCGCCACGCAAGGATAATAAACAGAAACAGCATCGACCAGACAATACGGTGAGCCAGGATCTGTTGCGGAGGAACATGCAAAAGAAGTTTCCAATACAAAGGAAAAACACCCCACAAGCTGAAACTTAATAAAGCATACGCCAACCCGCTTTTATATAACTTATGCTGCTCTGCGGCTAAACTCATTTTTGAAATTTGGGGCAAAAGTATGATTTATAGATCAGATGGTTGTTTTAAATATAAATTTCTTTACAAATGAGGGCGAAAGGGAGATGGGGCGAGGGGTGCCTTTGAAAAGCCAACTGATATATACATAGGTAAATACAATAAAGTAGCAATAAATAAAAGAGTACATTCGGTAATTTATTTTAAATATGGTTATACATTTGAAAAACGATAAGCTTTCCCTGAAAGTTGGTTTATACGATTTGAATTAGTTGTTCAAACTTACTTTAGGTTTGGGTCTAAGCTAATTGCGTTATTTTTAAAATATGATATTAGATTTAACACATATTCTTAAAAATAAAATGACTGTTTATCCTGAAACTATTGAACCTTTTCTGAATAAAGGAATACAATTGAAAAAAATGAGATTACGAACATCAATGAATACAAGTAAATGTTTGTTCCCGCCTATTTGGAATATCCCGGCTGATTTCCCAAATGGTTTTGTGATTTAAAAATCGCACCAACCCTTGCAACTACTCAAAGCTGAGCCGATATAGCCAATGCTGAAATGCCCGGCTCAGTTAATTTAATGTTATATGAGCCTGAAACATAAAACTTATAATACTATTTAAACGATTTGAAAACTACCGAAAAAAAATGAAATTCCTAAGTAATACCAAAAGAAGGCATCAGACGATTGATGAGGAATTAAACCGGGAACGCGAATTATATGCTGACCTTGCAAATGCATCTCCTTCCGGAATATACCGGTTAAGGGTGTTTTCGGAAATTTCTTTAGTAGAGGATAAATGGTCAAATCCTAATGAGGCACCTTATGTAGTCGAATTTGTAAATGACCGTTTCTGTGAAATACTCAATCTGGACAGGCTTGCTTTTGAGAAAAAGCCAGGCATTATTAATGATCTGATTTACGAAGCAGATAAGGCAGATTTTGTACGTATGAATGTGGCTGCAAACAGGCATAGCACCCCGTTTATATGGGAAGGCCGTTTCAATATTGAAAACAAACTCATCTGGGTTCATTTTGAATCGAAACCCCGTTTGCTGGCAAACAATGATATTATCTGGACAGGTACGTTGAATGATATTACTGATCGCAAAATAGCGGAACAAGAAATCATTAATAAAAATGAAGAATTGCAAAAGTTAAATGCTGAGAAAGACAAGTTTTTCTCCATTATTGCCCATGATTTAAAAAGCCCGTTTAATTCAATTGTTGGTTTTAGTGATCTTCTTGCCAAAGAGGTAATAAATAAAAATTATGTAAATATTGAACTATACAGTGGGATCATTAAAAGCTCATCCGGACGAGCGGTTGACTTACTGATAAACCTGATGGAATGGTCGCAATCGCAAACAGGCCGAATGGATTTCAATCCTGAATATTTTGAATTGGATGTGGCTATTAATGAAATAGTTCTTCTGTTTACAAATATAGCCATGCAAAAGTCAATAAGTATTTCCTATGAAACAGATTCTAAAATTCTTGTATATGCCGACAAGGCAATGATAAATACAATCATCAGAAACCTGGTTTCAAATGCTATAAAGTTTACTAAACCTGGCGGGAATGTCACTATTATAAATGAGGTAAATCAAAACAAAGTTAAAATTTCAGTTAAAGATACAGGAGTTGGAATGTCAAAATCAGCAATTGAGAATTTATTCCGGATTGACACAAATTATTCAACAAACGGTACAATAAATGAAACCGGAACGGGGCTAGGCTTAATATTATGTAATGAATTCATAAATAAACACAATGGGGAAATAATGGTTGAAAGCGAACCGGGTAAAGGTTCGGTATTTTGCTTTTCTATTCCATGTTTACATGCATAAAAAATGCACAAGGCCAATAAAATAGCTCATTACAGATACAAATTTCAATTGGATTTCAAACAGTGCGCCCCGCTCTCCGTTGCCGCACAAAACGTAAGTTTGACGAAGTAAATTCTTTCTTATGGATACAGAGGCTTTGTATAGTTTAGCTTATTGAAATATTTATAAACATTGGGATAGTCAT
>JBBSBT010000343.1:0-4266 GCA_038250985.1 Bacteroidales bacterium | reverse complement strand
TTAAAAATGACTACCGGCGTGGAATACAACCTGGACGAAATACTTCAGCAATTATTAAATAGTGTTTTAGGCCGATACAACCGCATCAAACCAGAAACAACAAGTAAATTTGAAAATGATTATCAAAGAGCTCTTTATCGATTGGAAGAATGGCATGAGTATATTGTGAACGGCAGCAGTGTATATTCTAAGATAACAGGAACTACAGCTTATGGTCAATTAATATTAGAAAATGAAAATGGCAAGTCTGTTATTTGTGATTTGAAGGAAGTGAAGTTTATTATCTGATCCTTTTCAGGGATGATTTCTAAAGTAAATATTAAACAAAATTCCGCTTCCAAACCTATACGAACAAAACGATATAATTACCTATATATCTGTATATCTGTTATTTACACACATGATATCATTAAATTAAGATTCATAAAGAATTTATATGTAGCTGATTTCCGGTTCAATCAACTCAGGTGTTTTAACCTGATATTTATTCAAGATTATGTTCTCAGCAACAATCTCGGCAAGATCTTTTACAACCACAGTATTGCCGGAATCAAAAGTTTTCTTACAAAGCGGACAAGCTGTTACCAGTATATCCGGTTTAGACGCACAAAGAATATTCAATGCTCCGTCTCGGATCGCATTCCGTTCAGTTGCATTCATGCCAAGTTCGCCAATGCTGCCTCCGCAACAAAGTGAATTTACACGTTCCTCGCTTACCACGGCAACCTCGGCAATTTGTTTCAATACATTGCGTGGCTGATCGTAAATACCTGATCCTCTGCCCAATTCACATGGATCATGATATACAGATTTAAGGGCAGTTGGCCGCAGTAAGAGTTTGCCTTCATTAATCAACCTTTCAATATAAACTGAATGGTGCATCACCTGCATTCCGTTCAGTTGATAATCGCTGTTGAACACTTTATAACAAATCGGGCATGAAGTAACCAGTATTTTAGCTCCGGTTTTAAGAACCCTTGTGGTGTTTTCAGCAACAAGTTTTGAAGCAGCTTCCTGCAAACCGGCAAGTTTCAACGGACGGCCACAACATATTGATCCATCTTCATCCATAAAAGAAAAATTAATACCTGCTTTTTCAAAAATCTGTACCATTGCGCGTTTAACTCCGGGTGTAAGATGTCCCATACAACCCGCAAAATAAACTACTTCCGCCTTTTTCTCAATCACCGGCTGTTTCAACAGATAACTGAAATCGGATGCCATCAATTTGTTATCAACGCTCCTCGCTCCTACCCTTAAGCCAAGCGTATCAATACCAACAGGACAAGCTTCGAGGCAACGTCCACACATCATACAGTTCGAATTGAGCTGTATGTCAGTTTTTTGTTCCCGTAATGAACGGATAAAATAAACTGCCGTAGAACCTGTAAGTCCGGCTCCATTCATCTGGCAAACATCAATACATACGCCGCATCGCGGACATGAACGCAGTTCAATTTCGCTGAAACTCCCAGGATATTTTCCCTGCTCGATGCCGGCATTTCGTAAAAAGATTAAAATAATCTCAGTAGGAATGTGCATAAACCTGCTCCATGGAAGTGTTACAAAAAAAATGCCCAGCATCATTGAATATGCCCACCATGCAGGATAAGCCAGGTATTGCAAAGGAAGAATTGCAGCGAAAATGCTTCCGAGCGTATTGGTGAGGAATCCTCCTCCTTTATAAATGCCGGCTGTAAAACTTTCGGCCAGCAAACGCATCGGGAAAATAAGCCATAAGGAGGTTATTGCCCATTTATCGAATCTATTGTGGTGCGTGGTGCGCTTTAGGCCAAACCAGCGGGAACGTGTGCGTTTGAAAAGCGCCAACACGAGCCCCGAAAGCACTAAGAGTAATAAAAGATCCATTATAAACCTGAAAAATCCCGGCAAAGTGAATATCTCAAAAGCCAATACTCTTTTATCGTGAATAAAAAACTTAAGAAAGATCGGGTAATAGGGAGGATTGATATGGCCACCGCTATAAATACGTGATTCCAGGTTACCCATCACTATCAGTAAAAACCATCCAAAAGCGAAACTCATATGCATGAATCCGAGCAACGGATTCCGCCTGAACATCTTGCGATGCAAAAGGCTTTCCATGAAAATCTCTTTTACCGTTTTCAGTAAATTGATTGAAAATAACGCCATTCCTGCTTTCACCCTGTCGGATGTTTCCATAAGGGCTATCCATCGGCTGTATTTAACAACCAGAACAACCATAAGGAACAGTAGTCCTATAAAAAATGGGAGTACAAAAAGATCAAAGGTCATTGTTGGGGATGAGGGTTTAGGATTTAGGATTTAGGGGTTGGGGGCGGAATTTGAGTTCAACTTATTCTCATTCAACGCTTTGCTGATATGAATGATAAGGTTGCGTGTACTGACATTTCGTGGGCACACCAACTGGCATTTGCCACAAAGCATACATTTTGATATCTCTTTTTCGAGGTCTTTTGTTTCACCACGCCGTAATAAAAGGATAACCTGCCGCAGGCTAAAATCAGTAAACTGGCCGGCGGTGCATGTTGCGGCACACGATCCGCAAGAAATGCACAGATTTAAGGTTGGTTCGGCCTTTGCAACTATTTTACAGATATCCTGGTTGTTGGCATCGAAATCAATCTGCCTGTCGCGGGTTACTGTATATCCAAAGTTTTTAGCTGCTTTTTCCATAAAACCTCGTTATAATTTCAGATAGTCAGCAACTGCCAAAGCGGCAGAACGGGCATCAGCGAGCGTATCAGAAACCGATTTCGGGCCTGAACAGGTACCGGCAACAAATACACCGGGAATTTCTGTGGAATTTGAGCGCAATACTTCATCAGCCTGCGGAATAAATCCATCGGAAACATTCTTTAATCCAAGCATATTGGTTAACTTTTTGGTATTTGCCCGAGGTTCCATGCCTGCCATCAAAACCAATAGTCCGACTTTAATCCGGAGAGGTTTCCCAAGTAACGTATCTTCAACTTTCACTACAATATTACCATCATGATCTTCGGTTGACTCGCTGAGCCTGCCACGGATAAACTGAATATTGTATTTCTCCTGGGCTTCCTTGTAAAGTTCCTCATAATGGCGGCCAAACATTCTTAAATCCATATAAAAACAGAATACTTCGGCATCAGGCAGCAATTGCTTGACTTCGATAGCTTGTTTTACTGCTGTAATGCAACAAACTTTCGAACAATGCAGGTTGTTGACTTTTTCGTCGCGGGAACCAACGCAATGCACAAAACCTACCCGCCCAGGCTTATTGCCATGTCGGTTTAACAACTCTTTCCCTGAGGCAAATAATTCTTCGAGATCGGCAGAAGTAATTACATTTTCATAAATTCCGTATCCATATTCTTCTTTTCGATGTGAATCGAAAAGCTGAAATCCTGTTGTGAGAACAACAGCATCTGCATTTTCCTGCCAGCCGT
This sequence comes from Bacteroidales bacterium, assembly GCA_038250985.1. Lineage (GTDB taxonomy): Bacteria > Bacteroidota > Bacteroidia > Bacteroidales > UBA4417 > UBA4417. The sequence goes on along the minus strand of JBBSBT010000343.1, from coordinate 835 downwards.
TGTGGCCCGAAATTGTAAAATAGTCGTTAACAGCCTCTAAACCTGTTACTTTTGTGGCTGTTTGAATTTTAATATCCCCGTTTAAGCCTTTGGTGATTGTTTCAATCGCATCTTTTCCTGACAAAAGAGTTGGGAATAGGGCATGCCATTTTTTGAGATGTCCGCCTACAGTTTCCTCTTTTTCAACCAAAGTAACCTTAAAGCCGAGCTTCGCCAGATTGGATGAAGTTTCGAGTCCTGCCGGACCTGCTCCGATAACAACAACGTGTTTTCCCATATTTTAAAATAGTTTTGGCGAAACTGTCTTTCTACTATTTCCTGAATTTGCTACGATCAATTTATTCCTTTTTAAAACCGGCTAATCAGCATAAAACTTCAAATACGAAGGAGATTCAGGCATTCCCAGGTCTTCCCCGTTTTTGCCTTTAAATTTTTGTGAAATATCATAAGGAATCCCGATTTTATCCAGCACAGGCTCAGCCGGAACCTGGTGAACCTGTAATCCTATCTCCCACGGATCGTATCCCATCACGAGGCCTGCAACTTCTTCGTAAGTAAAAACAGGAATTCCGCGATTGTTTTTTCCATACGTTTTTCCTTCCATTTCACTGAGTGCGTACTGCCAGCGATCGAGAAACATAGGGCATCCCGGACAATTGGTTATTATCATATCCGGCTCATAGGGCTCCATCGAATCAAATTTTTTCTTTGAACAGGAAAGTGAGAAACCGCGGTTTGCCTGAACAACATATTGCCTGAAACCAAAACCACAGCAATGGCGTCGCTCAGGGTAATCAATCACTTCGCCGCCCCATGCCTCTATCATCCCTGAAAG
>JBBSBT010000342.1:0-4269 GCA_038250985.1 Bacteroidales bacterium | reverse complement strand
CAAGAGAACTATCTGCTTCAATCAATTGTAATATCTCTCCGGCATCTGTCCCATAAACAGATAAATAATCTTCTAATCCTTTTGCTTGCCAGCCATGAATTTTTAAATCCTTTGTTCGGGAAGGGGTGAATGTTAATCCAGCTGATTGAACAGCTTTATCAATCGTTTTTTCGGCCATATTGCGGTAGGTTGTCCACTTACCACCCGTAATATGAACCAGGCCCGAAGGCAATACTTTTATTACATGGTCGCGAGGCATGACCGAAGTTTTCTTTTCGGCACCAACCTTCGCCAGTGGGCGCAATCCGACAAAAACGCTTTTTACATCATGATACTTGATTTCGGCAGTTGTATACCGGTTGAAATGCCTGATTATAAAATCAACCTCTTCTTTCAGTGGCTTTGGCTCTGAAGTGATAGTCGAAACAGGAGTATCTGTTGTCCCTAGCAACAGCTTATCATGCCACGGAATGGCGAATAAAACCCTGCCATCATCCGTTTTGGGTATCATCATACCAGCATTTCCCCTGAAAAAATGTTTTTCAACAACCAGGTGAATTCCCTGCGAAGGTGCAATAGTCTGTTCGGAATGACCTTCGGCTAACTGCAGTATGGTATCAGCAAATACCCCGGTTGCATTCACAACTACTTTAGCTTTAACTAAAAATTCATTGTTATTTATTTCATCTTTTGCTTTAACACCGGTAATGGAATTTCCTTCTTTTATAAAACCAGTAACACCAGCATAATTAATTACGATGGCTCCCAGTCCAATGGCGGTTTGAGCAAGATTTATTGCCAACCTGCTGTCGTCAAACTGACCATCAAAGTACAAAACCCCGCCAGTTAAATTTTTTGTGGATAGATCCGGAAGATCATTTAATGCTGTTCTCTTTGAAAGAAGTCTGGTTTTTCCCAGGCTTAATTTACCCGAGAGGAGTTCATACAACCATAAACCAAACCCATAATACCATTTCTGCCACCATTTGTATGCAGGAACTACAAAGGACATGGTATGGCAAATATGCGGGGCATTGCGTAGTAGCCGCCCCCGTTCCAATAAAGCCTCTCTTACCAGGTGAATATTGCCCTGGGCCAGGTATCTGACTCCGCCATGAACCAGTTTTGTGGAGCGGCTTGAAGTTCCTTTCGAAAAATCATGTTTTTCCAACAACAGGGTTTTATATCCCCTGGAGGCTGCGTCCAAGGCACAACCAAGCCCGGTAGCACCGCCACCTATGATGATGATATCGAATTCTTTTTCGTGGTAAAGTTTATCAAGTTCTTCTTGTCTGTTCATTTAAAAGGTATAAAAGGAAAAAGGTTAATGGTTAAAAGTAAATGGGAAGAAAATCCTTGTATTATCAAACTAGTCCAAACCATATATACTGGAACATTCAAACTCTGTAAATCTGTAACTCTTTAACTCTGAAACGATTGAGACACTTCAAACTCTTCAAACTCTTCAAACTCTTCAAACCCTTCAAACCCTTCAAACCCTTCAAACCCTTCAAACTCTTCAAACTCTTCAAACTCTTCAAACCCTTCAAACTCTTCAAACTTACTAACATTGACCTTAATCTATGCTATTGAAAGTGATGCAGTTACAGCTGTCTTCCATCCGGCGGTTAATTTGTTCCGGCTTTCATCGGTGATTTCCGGCGAAAATATGCGTTCAACCTGCCATTGCTGCTGTAAATCGGCAATGCTTTCCCAAAAACCTACAGCCAAACCTGCAAGGTAGGCAGCGCCTAATGCTGTGGTTTCGGTAACGGTTGGCCGGATAACGTTTGTATTCAGCACATCACTCTGGAACTGCATCAGCAGATTATTTATTGTAGCACCCCCGTCAACCCTGAGTTCCTTTATGTGGATATTGCTGTCAGCTTCCATGGCATTTAAAACATCCATCGTTTGATAGGCAATACTCTCGATAGCTGCCCTGGCAATATGCGAGGCATTGCTACCTCTAGTCAATCCTGTAATAGTCCCGCGTGCATGCTGATTCCAGTAAGGTGCTCCCAGCCCGGCAAATGCCGGCACTACATAAACTCCATCCGTTGTATCCACTTGCATTGCCAGTGCTTCCACGTCAGCAGATGTTTTAATAATCCCCAATCCATCCCTGAGCCACTGTACAACAGCACCGGCAATAAATACACTTCCTTCAAGTGCATAATGGGTATGGCCGTTTATTTTCCAGGCGACTGTAGTTAATAAATTATTTTTGGAAACGATCATCTTTTCACCTGTATTCATCAACATAAAACAACCTGTGCCATAGGTGTTTTTAACCATGCCGGGTTGTGTGCATAATTGCCCGAACAACGCTGCCTGCTGGTCGCCGGCAATACCTGCGATAGGTATTTCTGTTTTGCCATCCAGTAAAATAGTACTGCCGTAAATTTCGCTGCTGCTGCGAATTTGAGGTAACATATTGCCTGGAACATCAAGCATTAACTCAAGTTCCTGGTCCCACTGACAGGTAGAAATATTGCAAAGCATGGTCCGGCTGGCATTGCTGACATCAGTTGCATGAACTCTGCCACCGGTAAGTTTCCACAACAACCAGGTATCGACAGTGCCAAAACATAATTGCCCGTTTGTGGCTTTTTCCCTGGCGCCATCAACATGATCAAGTATCCACCTGATTTTGGTGCCACTGAAATAAGCATCTGCTACCAGGCCTGTTTTTTGCCTGATGGTTTCCTCCAGGCCTTTTTCTTTCAGTTCATCGCAAAAAGATGCGGTACGCCTGTCCTGCCACACAATGGCATTATATATAGGTTCACCGGTATTCCTGTCCCAAACCACAGTGGTTTCGCGCTGGTTAGTAATACCTATAGCTGAAATATCATGGGCTGAAACATTTGCCTTTGCCATAACTTCCAGAGCGGTTGCCAACTGGGTTTCCCATATCTCTGCCGGATTATGTTCGACCCAACCCGGCTGTGGAAAAATTTGCGTAAATTCTTTTTGCGCAGAAGCTACTACCAGTCCGGATTTATCAAATAAAACTGAACGGCTGCTTGTGGTTCCCTGGTCGAATGCTAAGATGTATAAAGACATTTTTTATGATGAATTAATATTGGTGTTTATAGATTTGTTACTATTCTAAAAGATTTGTGATTTTAAATAAAATCTTAACAACCATCTTGCTGCCAATAAGATTTTGGAAGTTTTTTCTTCTAAAAGTACAAATTTTCTCTGGCGCAGTGTGTTTTAATTTTTATTATTTGATAAATGAAAACCTGGCAGGTGTATCCTTAACGTTAAAAGTCGATGCGCTTTTGAATCAATGAATTAATTCTTTCTGCAGTTGTTCATCTATCCAATTCGTCATTACTTTAAAGACTTCAGCCTGTTCCGGTTCGTTATGCAATTCATGAAAAGCCCCGTCAAATAATACCAGTTTACACTTATCCTTAAGCGGAGCCGCAAATTCAATACTTCCTGAAGCAAAAGCGATGGCGTCGCCTTTGCCATGCAATAATAAAAGAGGAAGGGAGAACTCACCGGAATGCTTCAATGTCCATTGCGCAGTTGCAAGCATAATTTTCCCAAAACCCAGGGATACCTTATCATGAACAAGCGGATCGCTGCAATATTTATCAATTACTTTTTTATCATGCGAAATGGCGCTAACATCCAGCCCGCTTGGAAGCGAAACTTTGGGCAATATGGCCCCAAGTATTTTTGCAGCCCTGATTTTCATGGGTTGATTTTCAAGTGCTGTCCGTAGCCCTGAGCTGGTTGCAATAATGCCTTTAATATCCGGTTTGCGTGTTAATCCATAATGCAAAACCAGTATGCCACCTAAACTATGACCATACAATATCAAAGGTAACCCGGGATAACGGGATTTTGCCTCTTTAAAAAGCAGGTCAATATCCTGCATCATAACTTCGATAGAAGGAATATGGCCGCGTTGACCGTCCGAACGACCATGCCCGCGCAAATCTGCTCCAAATAGCACATATCCTTCCTTAACAAAGGCCTCAGCTACGTGGGCATAACGCGATGTGTGCTCTCCCAGTCCATGAACCAGGCAGACCATAGCTTTGGGTGCACTTTTATCTGGTTCCCAGCCTTGTGCGAAAATATCAATGCTGTCAACTGATTTCCATTCTGTTTCAAAATGTCGCATATCCCTTCTCGTTAGTTGATATATAAATTGATTTTATTAAACTTTTTCGATTAAAGTTAATGTTATACAATATTAAGGGTTTGTAGGATATGTCAGGACAAGATCATGTAAAATATATTTTT
>JBBSBT010000341.1:0-4328 GCA_038250985.1 Bacteroidales bacterium | reverse complement strand
TTTGTATTGCCATATACCATACAGAACTACCTGGCCGACCAGATTAACGTACCACGTTTTAAAACCGATCTGCCTGAATTTGACGAATCAGAAAAACAGGTAAAGTTGCGTTTGCAAAAGCTTTTCGATGTAAAGGGAACCAAACCTGTCGATCATTTCCACCGGCAGCTTGGGAAAATTATGTGGGAGCATGTAGGGATGGCACGCAATAAGGAAGGACTTCAGGAAGGTATAAAACTGATCCGTGAAGTGAGAGCTGAGTTTTGGAAAGACGTGAAGATCACCGGCGAATTCAACGAAGTAAATCCCGAATTGGAGAAAGCCGGCCGTGTTGCCGATTTCCTTGAATTAGGCGAACTCATGGCCATGGATGCCCTGAACAGGGAAGAATCCTGCGGCGGCCATTTCCGCGAGGAATACCAAACTCCCGAAGGTGAAGCTTTGCGTAACGATGATGAATTTATGTACGTGGCTGCCTGGGAATATACGGGTGAGGACAAAGCACCAAAACTCAACAAGGAAGAACTTGAATACGAGGCCATTGAAGTGAAGCAGCGGAATTATAAGTAGGGTTTAGGGATTGGGTTTTAGGGATTAGGGTGTCCAATAATGGAAATTGTACAACAAATCGTAAAGTTCAGTATGATGGAAAACAAAAAGGTAGAATCATTCAAAGATTTGATTGTCTGGCAAAAGGGAATTGAACTCGTTAATGAAATTTATAAAGTGACTAAACATTTTCCAAAAGAAGAACTATATGGTTTGATAAGCCAGATAAGACGGGCAGCAATTTCAGTACCAACAAATGTGGCAGAAGGATGGGGCAGAGGAACTACTAAAAACTATATCCAATTTCTGGAGATTTCACGGGGATCTCTTTATGAACTTAATACTTTGATTATCATCTCTACCAATCAGGAGTATTTAAGTTCAAAAAAATGTTCAGAGATTGAAAGTACAATTAATGATATTGGCAGAATACTCAATGCAATAATAACCAAGCTTGAAAATAAAATAAACTAAACATAAGGATACGAGGTTCTGAATTTAGGAGTGAATTACTAATCTTGCAACACCCTAAACCCCAACCCCTGACCCCTAAACCCTTTTAAAAATGGAATTCACACTCAAAATATGGCGTCAGAAGAATGCCAAAGCCAAAGGCAAATTCGCCACATATAAAATTAACGGGATCAGCGACAGCAGTTCATTCCTGGAAATGCTTGATGTATTTAATGACCAGCAGGTTACAAAAGGCGAAGACCCGGTTGTATTCGATCACGATTGCCGCGAAGGCATTTGTGGAGCCTGCAGCCTCTATATCAACGGACGCCCGCACGGACCTGACGATGCTGTTACCACCTGCCAGCTTCATATGCGTAAATTTAAAGATGGCGACACCATTGTGATCGAACCGTGGCGTTCCAAAGCTTTCCCGGTTATCCGCGACCTGATGGTCGACCGCCAGGCTTTTGATAAAATCATACAGGCCGGGGGATATATTTCGGCTAACACCGGGGGCGTTCCTGATGCAAACGCTATACTTATTGCTAAGCAAGAGGCCGAATCGGCCATGGATGCAGCGGCATGTATTGGCTGTGGGGCTTGCGTTGCAGCCTGTAAAAATGCATCGGCCATGCTGTTTGTAGCAGCCAAGGTGTCGCACCTGGCTTTATTGCCCCAGGGCAGAGCAGAAGCGACCCGCAGGGTACAGGCTATGGTTGCTAAAATGGATGAGCTGGGTTTTGGTAACTGTACCAACACAGGTGCCTGTGAAGCTGAATGCCCCAAGGAAATTTCCATCGATAATATTGCCCGTATGAACCGTGAGTTCCTCGGAGCAAAAATAGGTGCACAGAAAGTATAAGTAAAAGAAGCCGGGAAATAATCCCTTCAATATTGAACAATAATCCAATATGCTTTTAAGCTGTTCCGTGTCGGATTAAAGTGGCATTCGATTCATTTTTGGACACAATTGATGCAATCTTTTCTGATGATTGCCGGATTTTCTTTGATTAAATATCATGGTCGGTTTCAGATATCTTAATAATCAATAGCAGAATAAAAAAAGCAAGAATAATCTTCCGCTTTCAACCCGTTTGCAATACTTTTCAGGTAGCAAAAAAATCTTACCTTTGACCGACAGTTTTTCCATCTGACCACATATGAAATTCAGTGATATCATAGGGCAGGAGCCTTTGAAGCAGCGCCTTAAACGTACCGTTCTCGACAACAGGGTGAGCCATGCACAGCTTTTCCTCGGACCGGAAGGTTCGGGCAAACTGGCACTTGCGCTGGCTTACGCCCAGTATATTAATTGTCGAAAACGCACACCTGAAGATTCATGCGGCGAATGTCCATCGTGTAGAAAATACAGCAAACTCATACATCCCGATCTTCATTTTCTCTATCCGATAAACAGCACAAAAGAAGTTCCCGGAACAAAAATCCTATGTAAAGACTTCATAGCTCCGTGGCGCGAATTCCTTTTGCAAAACAACTATTACGTTTCACTCCCCGACTGGTATGAGAAAATTGGGATTGAAAAGAAACAGGGATTTATTAATGCCGAAGATGCCGATGGTATTAACCGCACACTCGCCTACAAAGCCTACGAGGCGGAGTATAAGGTGATGATTATCTGGATGGTTGAAAAAATGAATATCCAATCGGCCAATAAATTGCTTAAAAACCTGGAGGAGCCGCCTGATAAGACTCTGTTTATCCTGATATCCGAAAACCAGGAACAGATCATAGCAACCATTCTGTCAAGGACACAACTTATTAAGTTTCCCAGGCTTACAGATTCAGATATTCAGCTAGCCCTGGAAAATGAACATGCAACCGAAACGATTACCGCAACAAAAATAGCACGACTTGCCGACGGGAATTACACGGCTGCTTTGATGCTTGCCGGTAAAACAGGTTCAGGGTCCGTTTCGCTCGAAACGGAACAGGAACGGTTTATTATTTTCCGCGAATGGATGCGACGCTGTTTTACTATTGCCGGAAACCTGAAAGATTACGACAAACTGCAGGAAACGATACCTTCACTGCTCGGCGACGGAAGCCGCGAGAAACAAAAGGAAATGCTGGCATATGGGCTTCTCATTTTCAGAATCTGCCTGCAATACAATGTCGGCAATCACCACCTGGTAAAACTCGACGGTGAAGAACTCGATTTTGTGAAAAAATTCTCTCCGTACATCCATCCGCAAAATATCGATAAATTTGATGAGGAGTTTAACAGGGCCATTTTTCATATTGAGAGAAATGCCAACGCCCAGATAGTTTTAACCGACCTTTCGCACCTTATCGCAAGGATATTGAAAATTCCGGCAACTCCTCAATCCAAAAAAGCGTAAATTTGTCATTTCATCCCTGGTAAAAGATGTCAGATTATGCATCCATACATATCCGGGTTATACTAATACAGCAATACCTTCGTTAATCTTATGCTTAAGCTACCGGGGGATATATCGTTACTCAACATGGAAGAAAACATACAACTCAATATATCAAACAAGGAAAATACCGGGTCAAGAGGCTGTTGCAGCAACAGTAACCCGCTGCTCAACCGGGCAGTCGCTGAACAAAAGTGCGCCAAGCTGGCGACCTACGACTGGCTGAGCAAAATTCCCTTACCCGGAAACACCGTCAAATTCGATTGTGCGGAAGTCCGGTTCAAAAACAATCACAAGGATTTCTTCAGGATTCCGTCAGGGCTTGCAGTTCATAACGGAGATATAGTTGCCGTTGAAGCTTCGCCTGGTCATGATATAGGTATTGTGACACTAACTGGTGAAACCGCCAGGTTGCAAATGCTCCGCAAAGGTGTAAATCCTGCCAAGGAGGATATCCGCAAGCTCTATCGCAAAGCCAAGCAGGCCGATGTGGATAAGTGGTTGCATGCCATTTCACACGAACATGATGCCCTTTATAAAACCAGGGTTGCCGCATTAAAAATCGGCCTCAAGATGAAGGTGAATGATGTTGAATACCAGGGTGACGATACGAAAGCCATCTTTTTTTATACGGCCGAGGACAGGGTCGATTTCAGGGAACTGATCAAAATCCTGGCCGAAGAGCTGAAGATCAGGATAGAAATGCGTCAGATCGGGATGCGTCAGGAAGCCAGCAGGCTTGGTGGCATCGGCTCATGTGGCCGCGAATTGTGCTGCTCAACGTGGATAAGCGGATTCCACTCTGTATCAACTTCTTCGGCCCGCGTTCAGCAACTTTCACCAAACCCTCAGAAACTCGCGGGGCAGTGTTCCAAACTTAAATGCTGCCTCAATTACGAAGTTGAAGCGTATAACGATGCATTG
>JBBSBT010000340.1:0-4331 GCA_038250985.1 Bacteroidales bacterium | reverse complement strand
TCCCTTATAATACTCTGATTTTAAAAGCACATTCACCGTTTCGTTACTCAAATTGATGATCGGAATTACCATTTGTCCGTTTTTGACACGGGCAAATGAAATGACCTGATCCATTTTATCATTGGAAATTCTTTCCATTTCTCCGCCTCTTTTCCCGTTCCATAAAGCCTGGTTTTTATGCTTTAAATCAAAGAGTTTCGTATAAATATCTGCATTATCGTTTGGTTTCCAATCAATAGGATCTTTATCGAAAAAATCCAGGGAACGGTCTAATCCTGCTTCCTGTCCGCTGTAAACCAATGGCATCCCATCAATGGTGGCATCTAAAACCATAGATGCTTGAAGCCCGTCACCAAAATTGGTGTATTGGGTGCCTTCCCATGAGTTTTTATCGTGGTTGTCGGTAAATGTCATCCGGTAAGCATCTTTTGGAAATGTACTCACATCTTCGGCAATGTATCCCTCTGTTAAACCTTTTATACTGCTGTTTTTTGTAGTGATGTCATGCAAACGATCCCACAAACTCCATGCGTATGTTGCGTCGAATGCTTTTTTGTGCAGATCTTTCGATTCCGATTCGGCAAGCATAAAAACAGGCTTGATACTGTCCAGTTCCGCCCTTGCATTTTCCCAGAAATCGATGGGTACAAAACTGGCAACATCGCACCTGTAACCGTCAATATCCGTTTCTTTTACCCAGTATTTCAGCGCATCGGTCATATATTTACGGATGCCTGGCTGATCGTAATCAAAATCAATAATGTCGTCATAATCGCGCCATGGTGTGGACTGAAAATCCCCTTCCCTGGTTTTGATGTACCATTCAGGGTGATCTGTAACCAAAGCATTATCCCGTGACGAATGATTGGCAACCCAATCAATAATGACATGCATTCCCATAGCATGAATCTTTTTAACAAGCGATTTAAAATCATTCATGGTGCCGAATTCCGGGTTTACTCCGTAATAATCTTTCACCGAATAATAACTGCCCAGTTTGCCTTTACGGTTCTTTATGCCTATCGGATGAACAGGCATCAGCCACAGGATATCAATTCCCATGGCTTTTAACCGTGGCAGATGCGATTCAAATGCTTTAAATGTCCCTTCGGGTGTGTATTGCCTGATATTCACCTCATAAATTGTGGTATTTTTACTCCATTCAGGATGCACTATTTCAACATAGGGCCTGGGCTGATAACGTTCGTCAGCTGTTGCATCGGGCGATTTTACAGCCTGTTCGCGGTTTGTCTCCCGGCATCCTGTCAGCAGAACTATCGTAATGAAAAGAAAAAGACTTTCAGAGAAATGGCTCATATCTTAAATTATTAAAACTGAAAACAAAAATAAGCAATCCTGATTTTGAAAGTATTTCCGATCTTTCATTTTATCAGAATGGCATTTCAAATATATAGATATTTTGAAGAGCAGAGTGTAATGGCATTTTCGGGAACTACTTTTCAGGGGAAAGAGATTTATAGAAAATGAACGCTTCTTCAGTATTACGCGCGAAATTGAGATATGTGCTGACTCGTGCCATAATATTCTGTTTATTTAATTGAAGTTCCTATTGATTTATTTACAAGTGTGTTAGTGCCTTGTATAGCAATGAAATGAGGAATACGGAATTGCTATAATCAATTAGAATATGAAACAAAACAGTAATAAGTATGTTCAAATTACTACCGAAAGCATGCGATTTCCCATTGATTCTCATAGCCGGGAAGCAGGCATTATTCACCCGCAAAGCACGGTATATTGAAGTTAGTTTAAAGCGTAAGATGAATTTCAAATTTGAATTTCGGGATATTGGGACTATGCACTTTATTTTCCAAAATCCGACCTACGAAATTAAAAATCCGAAATCCAATATTACAGATTAATTCTGTTTCACGAAATCATAGGTAATCGTTCCGCGGTGTTCCTCCGGAGCATTGGCATCGGGTTTAAAGAGTGTACGGCGGGCAGCGCTTTCGGCCTGCATCCTGGGGTTGATTTCCGGTATGGTAGTCCCTTTGGCTCCTGCTCGGGCAAAAACAACTTTGCCTTCGCGGTTAACTATTATCGAAACAACTATTTTACCTTGTTCAGGCGTATAGCTGATAGGTTTTGACAGGTTGACGATTCCCCGTCCATCCAGGTTATACGAAACGCCATTGCTGCTTTCCGTGTTGCCAGCACCGGCTGGCTGAGGAGGCGTTACTTTGGGTTTGGCTTTTTCGGCGGGTTTCCCGCTGACAGATGGTTTGTTCTCGGTTAGGGTTTTGACACTTTTACCCTGGTTTCCGGTTTTGTGGAATACCCTCAGTTCATCAGGCGTTTCTACAATAGCTTTTGGATTGGCGGAAGATTCAGGTTTCCCAGCCTTTTTACTGTTTTTATCTGATGACGGAGAGGTTGCAGCGTTTCCTGAAAGCATAAGCTCATCCACATTATCCTGTAAGGCTTCCGGGGTTGTATCCGATGCCATAGCTTCTGTTTCAGGCGGGGAATCGCTTACGGAGTCTTCGCTGTAACCGGAGTTTACTTCAACGCCTTCTCCCCCGGGTGCCGGCAAAGGTGTGCGCAATGCCAGCAAAAGCAGAACAACCACTATCAGCGCATGGAACACAATGGTTCCTGCAATGGCTACGATCCGGTAATTACGTTCTTTTTGCTCGGAGTTTGAAAGCATGAATAAAGATCAGGGTTTGGATGTTTCGGTTTAGGTTAAATCATCATTTCTCAATATCCCATAAAATAATGACCGTTAACCATTAATTGTTCCTGTGAGTTATTCCTTCGGTTTGGTGGCCAGGATGATTTTATGCCTGGTTTTCATCACTTTGTTCATCTGGTTTACTGCATCTATTACTGTTATAACATTTTGCAACGGAACAGCCTTGTCGGCACGGATCACAATAACTCCTTCCGGCTGCCCGATGAGTGTCTGTGAAAGTAACTGCTGCATATTCTGTTCGTTAGCAGGAGTTTCGTTTACAAAAAAACGGTTAGCCTGGTCTATATAAACTGAGGTGTTTTGCTTTGAAATGATTTTACTGTCGCTTGCCGGTAGGTCAATCGGAATGGCATTCGGGCTTATCAGCGTGGATGAAAGTATAAAGAAAATCAGCAACAGCAGAACAAGGTTGACTACTGCAATCATGCTGAATTTTGTACTTATTTTATTTTGCGACTTGATAGCCATGAAATGATCGTTTTACCTTTAATTTTCGTTTTGCTATTTGGCGGGTTCATGAAGCAGGTCCATAAATTCGGATGCACTGAACTGCAGCGAGGAAACAATCTTCTGAATTCTTGAAACCAGTATGTTATAGCAGAAGTAGGCTGTAATTCCGACTATCATGCCGGCCACAGTTGATATCAAGGCCTGGTAAATGCCGCCCGAAAGCAATTGTATGCCAAGATTATTGCCTGCCATCGACAAATCGTAGAAAATCTTTACCATACCTGCAACCGTGCCGAGAAATCCCAGCATAGGCGCGGCCCCGGCAACAGTGGCAAGCAATGAAATATTCTTTTCGAGCTTTGCCACTTCCATGGAGCCTACATTTTCGATGGCAGCGTTTATATCACCCAGCGGCCGTCCCATACGCTGTAATCCTTTCTCAATCATCCTGGCAAGCGGCGTATTGTTATTCCTGCAAAGAGCCAGTGCCGAATCAATCCGGCCGTTGTTGAAAAAGTCGCGGATGTTATTCATGAATTCTGTATCTTCCTTCGATGCCCGTCCTATCATAATGTACCGCTCGAAAAAGATATAGATGCCGATTATGGATAACAACGCGATGGGGATCATCACAGGTCCGCCCTTCAGGGTCAGGTCCCAGAATGAGAGGCTGATGTCTGCCGCTTTCACAGGTGGAGTGATATTAGTAATCACATGGCTCACTGTTATAACTGCAGTGTCTGTTATCTGGGCAATCAGAAGTAGTACTCCGTTGATCATAAATGAGAAAATTTCAGTATAAAGATATACCTGTTCGTGTCCGTTTGTGTTTGAAATTGTATTTACTTGCCAACATCCATCTGTTAACAATAACTGATTAAAGGGAATTATAGTATCTGCAGAAGAGTTGCAACATGAAAATCTCTGACGAATCTCACGTCAGGAACTGAGCTTTTTATTCGGATTATTAATGAAATAAAAGTCCATCAGCTGTAATGAGTGAATTTCGGAACAGCTTGAGCAATTCTATGAGTGAAGCGGTTCAATATGAATTTAAACAAACTGGCTGTCAGTCATTTGAGGATATCTAAACCCTGTTCAGGATATTACGTTTCCCTGTTTCAATCACAAACGGAACTTTTTCTTCCGTTACATTACTGGT
>JBBSBT010000339.1:0-4334 GCA_038250985.1 Bacteroidales bacterium | reverse complement strand
CTGGTGTCGTGCAGGCATAAACCTGCTGAAAGCAGTAAAATGCAACTCACCGTAAGTATTATTCCTCAGAAATACCTTGCAGAATTTATTGCCGGTGAAAAATGGGATGTTCAGGTTATGCTGCCTACAGGCGCCAACCATGAAACTTATGAACCGGCACCGCGCGATATGGAGAAAATAGCTTCATCGAAGTTGTACCTCGCGCTGGGAGCTCTTGATTTTGAACTTGCCTGGCTCGATCGGTTTAAAGCCTCAAATCCAGCCATGAAAGTTATCAATACCAGCGATGGCATTGCTATGCTTGGCGGGCATCATGACGGAAATGATACTGGAAATAAAAGCCATGGCATCGATCCGCATACCTGGCTGTCGACGGCTTGCATGAAAATACAGGCTGACAATATCTGCAAAGCATTATCAGCAACGGATACAGCAAATGCCTCATTTTATAAAGGAAATTCTGAAAAGTTTACACTCCTGGCAGATTCTGTCGACAGGGTGATCCGCCATTTGCTTGACGGTTCCAAAGGTAAAACCATTTTAATCTTCCATCCGGCCCTGGCTTACTTTGTGCGGGATTATGGAATTACTCAAATCAGCATCGAGCAGGATGGAAAAGAACCATCGCCGACAAATATGGCTGAACTGGTGAAAACTGCTAAAGAAAAAGGGATCAAAGCCATTTTTATCTCAAAGGAATTTGACACCCGAAATGCGGAAGCCATTGCCCGCGAAATCAATGGTAAAATAGTGGTTTTTGACCCAATGGCCGAAAACTGGCCTGCAAACCTGGTGCACCTGGCACAACTGATTGCTGAAAACTGATCACTTAACCAAGCCTATGAGCGAACTCATCAAATTAAACAATGTTACAGCCGGTTACGATAACGGTATTGTGCTGCGCGATGTTTCAATAACGATTTCGGACAGGGATTTTATTGGTGTGATTGGCCCCAACGGCGGCGGTAAAACCACTCTGATAAAGCTGATACTGGGTTTGATCAAGCCCATTTCGGGCACTATTCAACGCTTCGACAAGCAAGAAGGCAGTTTTATTGGTTATCTTCCACAGCAATCGCAAATCGACCGGAAATTCCCGATTGCGGTTCAGGATATTGTGCTATCGGGACTTATGTCGTCCGGAAAACCCTTAACACGCTATTCCGCCGCAGATAAAAAACTGGCGCTCAACCTGCTTGAGCAGATGGGCATCAGCCAACTGGCAAAACGAACCACAGCCGAACTTTCGGGTGGACAACTGCAACGTGTTTTTATATGCCGCGCACTTATCTCATCACCCAAACTGCTGATACTCGATGAGCCCAATACCTTTGTCGACAACCGTTTCGAGCACGAAATGTATGATTTGCTGAAGAAATTCAACGAAAAAATGGCTATTATGATCATTTCGCATGATGTGGGCACTATCTCATATTTCGTGAAAACCATTGCCTGCGTAAATACATATCTTCATTATCACCCTTCGAATATTATTACCGAAGCCCAACTGGCCGGTTACAACTGTCCCTTGCAGATCATCACGCACGGGGATGTACCGCATACCGTGCTTCAGAAACACGATCACAGTCACGATTACGAACAGGAATTTGCCCCGCACGAACATACTCACGAACACGAACACACCCACGAGTAAGATGGCAGGAATTCTTACATACGATTTTGTCCGCCATGCCGTGGAGGCTGCTTTCCTGGCCAGTATCACCTGTGGTTTTATAGGCGCCTATATTGTTGCGCGCCGGATGGTTTTTATCAGCGGCGGCATTACGCATGCCTCGTTCGGCGGAATCGGGATGGGATATTTCCTTGGCATAAACCCTATATTCGGGGCAGCCGTTTTCAGCGTTTTATCGGCTTTCGGCATCCGGCTTGTTTCGAGGCAGACCGATATACGCGAGGATTCGGCCATCGGAATTTTGTGGTCGTTCGGAATGGCAGTAGGGATTATTTTTATCTATCTTACTCCCGGTTATGCGCCCAACCTGATGTCGTACCTTTTTGGCAGTATCCTTACCGTTACCACCACCGACCTGGCTTTTATGTCTATCCTTGCCGTGATAACCGTTGCGGTATTCCTGTTTTTTTACCGGACCATACTTTTTATTTCGTTCGACGAGGAATATGCACGCTCGCACAACGCTCCGGTTGAGACTTTCAACTACCTGATGCTGACGCTGGTGGCACTGGTAATTGTAATTAATATTCGGGTTGCCGGAATCATCCTGGTGATTTCCTACCTTACCATTCCGCAAAGCACTGCCAACCTGTTTGTTAATGATCTTAAAAAGATTATTATCCTTTCGATGATCATCAGTTTTACAGGCAGCCTTACCGGCTTGTTTTTATCGTATTACTGGAATATCCCTTCGGGAGCCACCATTATATTTGTATTTGTCCTGATATTCGCAATTGCACGCACCATTGTATATTTACGTACGTTAAAACAACGTAACAGCTCAGTTACCGACAGGTAATTTTGGTGAAGCTGAGGAAAAAATACCAGGGAAATTAATAGCATTAAGGGAAATTTGAAAGAATTGATGGTATTACACCAAATAGATAATTATTTTTAATTTGAAGGAATAGATTAATAAAAAGTGGTGTATATTTAATAGTATAGTAGTTAGCAACAATATCAAATCCAAATTATGAAAGACCTTTTATCACAACAAATCCAAAAAGTTAAAGTACAGTTTGATACAATAGTAGCCCAAACAGACAGTGATATTCAGAAGTTTAAAGGCCAAATCGAGAAACTTATTGAGTCATCTTCTTTTTTTAATAAAAATTGGGTTGGACAATGGGCTAGTGATAATTTCGATATGTATTTTGATCCATCAGAATCAGTAAATATAGATCTTACTGTTGATCAAATTTGGAGTTTGATAAAAACTGAAACGAATCTAAACTTTAAACACATTGAAGTTTCTGTTCCATCTTTAATAAAAAAATACAGAGAGTTAAGAGAAAGAGTAATAACAGAGTTATCTATTCTCAAAGGCTCATCAGGTTATGAAAAGGAAATCGAATTACTTGATAGTATTGAAAATTTTAAATGGGGCATTCGACCATCTGAATATGTAAAACAAAGGCAACCGCAGCAATTTGTAGTTTATGATTATTCCGTTATTAACTCTGGAATTAAAGTACCGCCTCATATTACAGTTGATAGTGAGTTAATTTCTATTTTTAGTATACTAGTTTCATTTATAAATTTTCAAGAAATTAATACAAGACTTTTCAAGCAAATTGAACTTAAACTTAAACTTGCTAATTTACCAATAGAAGAGTTTGAAAACAAAGTTTCAACATTTGTGATTCCAATAATTGAAAGGTTTCATCAAGCATCTACACAACTTCGAAATAGACACGACAACCGAACGACTTTAACTATTATGGATGAGTACGATGTTCAAGACCTTCTACATTGTCTATTGAAAATAAATTTTGAAGACGTTAGACCTGAAGACGCCGTTCCATCTTATGCAGGAAAAAATTCAAGGGTTGATTTTTTGTTAAAACGTGAAAAGACAATAATTGAAGTTAAGAAAACTCGCAGTGGGCTTAAAGACAAAGAAGTTGGCGACCAACTTATTTTAGATGTTGCTCATTATAAATCACACCCAGATTGTAAAAGACTAATTTGTTTCGTTTATGACCCTGAAACATTAATCGCAAATCCTCGTGGACTTGAAGATGATTTATGCCGCATGTCAAATGAGGAAATGATTGTTGAAGTTTATATTAGACCCTAATGAATTTTGCACAAGAAATATTGGTGCCAACAAAGGCTAGAAAAAATGGCAAATGAATTACCTAATTTCAAGAGCCTAACCCACACCATCATTCGTGTTGGTTGACAGCTGACAACCCCGCAATCCACCACTATTCATAAACTAAACTTTAGGTAACGGTTGCAAAAAAACTTCTATAAAAATTAAGATTTATGATAGAAATAAAAGATTTAAGTAAAACTTACGACAAAAAAAAAAGTACTTGATACTATAAGTTTAACAATAGATAACGGCTCTGTTTACGCATTGCTGGGAAAGAATGGCGCAGGCAAAACAACCCTAATAAATATACTTATTGATTTAATACAACCTGATAGTGGTACAATTCTTATAAATGGGAAAGCGCATAATACCCTTCAAAAAGAGGATAAGAAACATATAGGAGTTGTGGGCGAAGATCTTGCTCTGATTGAGGAACTAAATGCATTAGAGTATTTAACTTTTGTTGGAAAAATTTACGGATTACCTGCCGATATTCTGAAGAAAAGAATTGATGATTTATTTCATTACTTTTTTGAGGAT
>JBBSBT010000338.1:0-4342 GCA_038250985.1 Bacteroidales bacterium | reverse complement strand
GATGATATCGATATTGAAAAGATGAATGACAGCGCTGAAATATTATTGGGTCGCCATGATTTTCAATGTTTCAGTAAAGTGAATACGCAAGTGAATAACTATTTTTGTGATATTCAGTTTGCCCGTTGGACTGAGGATAAACATCAGCTCATTTTTACTATTCGTGCCGATCGCTTTTTACGAAACATGGTTAGGGCCATAGTCGGAACATTAATTGATGTCGGGCGAGGGAAAATTTCAGCTGAAGAATTTCAGCAGATTATCAATAGCCGAAGCAGGAGCAAGGCGGGTTATTCGGTTCCGGCAAAAGGACTTAAATTAACCGGTGTTAGATACCCTGAGGATATATTTACAGATAAACCCGTGTTTTTCTCACCCGTGAGCGGTGATAAAATAATATCGCATTACTTTACTGATCCGGGGTTTCACAGCAGTTCCGGCAACGAATCCAATGAGTAAACCGATGGCTGAGCGGGAAGTATTATTTGTGCGCTGACAATTTTGACTTCGGTTTGTCAGAATAAATATTTTTTTGTCAAATTAATCATTTTTAAGATAGAGTTATCAAACTTTATCTGCATTATATGTGTTTAAAAGGTAAATGATTTCAACAAGTCAATAAATGAAAAGCAATTTTAGAAATATATGTCTTGCCGTGCTGATGAGTTTGTCGCTTTCAGCATGTGCACAAAAATCTGACAATAAAAATCTTAACAAAACAGCATCAACTATGGATACATTTGAAATAAAAAAGACTGATGACGAATGGAGGAAGCAACTGAGCCCTGTCCAATTTGGAATACTGCGTGAAAAGGGAACCGAGAGACCTTATACCGGGGAGTATGACAAATTTTATGAAGAAGGAACCTACTATTGTGCTGCCTGTGGCACCGAACTTTTTACTTCCAAAACCAAGTTCAACGCAGGTTGTGGCTGGCCGTCTTTTTATGAGCCATCGGTTAATAAAAATATTGTTGAGAAGAGGGATGTAAGCCTTGGAATGGTAAGGATTGAAGTGATGTGTGCCAAATGCGGCGGGCACCTGGGGCATGTATTCAACGATGGACCGAAACCAACAGGTCTGAGGTATTGTATTAACTCAGGAGCCTTACGATTTGAAGCGGGGAAGAAGAAGTGAAAAGTGAAAAGTGAAAAGTGAAAAGAGAAAAGTGAAAAGTGAAAAGTGAAAAGTGAAAAATAGGGTTGAATAATACAGAATCAATTTGAGGAACTTGTGCGGGTTTGGTTTGCAAAAAGAAATCCGGTTTGATTTGAACTGCAAAATACACAAAAGAACTAAGGTATTCTTGTGTGCCTTATTTTGTTTATAACAACAGGAATGAAATTATTTATTTCCCATATGATATTCAACTAATCCGTCAATAGGGGCTTTGATGAATTTCCCGGTTTTTATACCGAATTCCAATCCGACCTTAGTAAGGACATCTTTGTAGTGGTAGGCAACAGATCCCACAAAATGGACAGGAACTTCTTTATGTCTTGCATAACAGCAAACCTGGTACTTGTAAAATGCCCTGAATGCTTCAGTAACCAAATTGTAGATATAAGGATGATCAAGGTTATTGTTGATAAACCAGCTAAAGGATGCCAGGAAGCGGCTGGGAGCGGTTTTAGTATACACTGCATCAAGTATACCTTCGCTGCTAATGGAATATTCTTCTTTAAACCGTTTCTCAATTTCTTGCGGAAGTTCATTATGAAGGTAGGCTGTTAGCAGTTGCTTGCCAAGGTATGCCCCGCTTCCTTCATCGCCAAAAAAATACCCAAGCGAGAAAATTCCGTCTTTGATATCTTTCCCGTCGTAATAGCATGAATTTGAACCTGTTCCAAGTATTGCCGCAATCCCTTCATTATCACCGCATAACGCATGAGCAGCCGCCAGTAAATCATGGCTTATATGCAGCCTGGCATTAGGAAATATCTTTTCAAAAGCAGTTTCAACAATCATTGTTTTGACCGGGGTTGAGCATCCGGCCCCATAATAATATACTGTGCTTACCGCATTATTATCAATATAAGGCTGGAGTTCCTTCCAAAGTATAGCTTCTATTTCGTCGCTTCCAACGAGATACGGATTAAACCCGGGCGTCTGCACCTGTTTATATTCTCTTCCTTCTTTTATCAGGCGCCAGTCAGTTTTGGTTGAGCCTCCGTCGGCAATAAGTATCATATTTTGGGGTATAGTTAAGGGTTATTGGGAAAAAGTTAAAAGTTAAAAGTTAAAAGTTCAAGGGTTTCAGAGTTACAGCGTTACAGAGTTACAGTCCCGATCCCTATCGGGATACAGAGTTACAATGGGATGATAGACGAATGACGATTACACTATCTCTGAATAACTATTTTCTGTTAACTATTAACTATTTTCTGAAATTAATCAAGCTTATTTCATAAATAACTCCAGGAGCCGTGGTGCAAAAATAACAATTCCGATGATGGCTGCAACTATTGAGGTGATAAGTACTGCGCCTGCAGCAACATCTTTTGCCTTTCCAATTTCAGGATCAAACCCGGGATGTAGCTTGTCGGCAAAAATCTCAATAGCTGTGTTGATTCCTTCAAAACCTAATACCATCGCTATACACAGCAAAATAATAATCCATTCGGCAGGACTTATCTTGAAAAAGATACCTGAAATCACAACCATACCCGCGATAAACAATTCGATACGGGCATTCAGCTGGCTTTTAAAAAGATACGCTATGCCATGGGCAGCATTTGAGAAACTTTTTATCAGCTTTTTTGTGAATCCTGCCATAGGAGAAAATTTATAACTATAAGATGATTATCCTCTTGTAAAAACCCAGTTATCTGCTTTCGACAGTCCATGATTAAAATGATAGCCTTCGGCATCAAAACCAACCAGCATTTCAAAATCAGTTATTTTATTTTGAATAATATAACGGCTCATCATTCCTCGTGCTTTCTTTGCGAAAAATGAAATAATGGCATACGAGCCGTTACTTTTATCCTTGAATGCAGGCGTAATAATGCGGGCTTTAAGTTTTTTTGTGTTTACTGCCGAAAAATATTCATGCGAGGCCAGGTTTATCAGGATGTTATTTTCTGATTCTTTCAAACGCTTTTTTAATTGATCTGTTATCCGGTCGCCCCAGTATTTATAAAGATTCTCACCTTTGGGAGTCGCAAATGATGTTCCCATATCGATTCGGTAAGGCTTAATGATATCGGTCGGACGCAATAAACCATATAAGCCTGAAATAATCCGGAAGTGATCCTGTGCAAATTCAATTTCATTCAGCGACAATGTTTTTGCTCCTAATCCATCATATACATCACCATTATAAGCATATATTGCTTGTTTTGCAACAGCAGTTTTCCATGTTGCGTATCGCTCAGCATTCAGCTGGGCCAATTTGAGCGAAATGCCCATCAGTTCTCCAAGTTGTGATGATTTTAGTTTACTTAATTTACCGGCCAGATAATCCGCATCTTTCTGAAAATGAGGGATGCCGGAAAGGTCAAAAGGCGCTTTAGTTTCAAAGTCGAGTGATTTGGCCGGCGAAATAATGACAATCATAACAGCAGTTATTTTGCAACGTGTATTTTGATTTCCAGCATGCGCTGTTCAGGGGTGAGTTTTGTATATTGATCGCTGAGTTTATAAAGCACTCCATGTTTTGTGAAATCTATGCTAACCATACCAATGGCTACAAACCCGGCTATGATATTTTCGGCTGTGCGGCTGTTGATTTTAGTCAGTTTGCAATACCGCGACTGGGTAATGGTTGGTTCAGTTTCCAGGTAATCCAGCAGGAATTTCTCACTTTCACCGAACCTGATAAAGGTGCCTGTTTTTGAACTTTTCCATTTATGAGCTTTCAGCCAGACACTATTTACAGCATAATTTTCATCTTTTACCCGGATGTAAATCAGGTAATCGTCTTTTTCAACAGGAGCTGAATGCAGAATATCTTTAACTGAAGGTACGATGATTTCGAGGACTCGCTTCTGGTTCACGGTCCATTCTTTTACTTCGAACGGTACTACCGGCCTGGTATACATTTCGGAAGCAGCCTGTATCATGTAAAACTCTTCTTCGGAGCGAACTCCGGCAATGGCCCCATTATCTTTTACCCCGATGAGTAAACGTCCACCGTCGGTATTGGCAAATGCAGCAAGCGTCCGGGCTATTTTTCGTGAGTCGTTGATCCCGAATTTAAAATCGAGTTGCTGGTGTTCGCCCTGGGCAATAAGTTTCCGGATATAACCTTCGTTTGGCTCGTCTTCGTGTTGTATGCGTGAATGTTGTTGAGGCATGTGGGATTGGGGATATTTAATTGTGTGTTTCAGCGTTTCAGGG